>CADCQK010000092.1 GCA_902803575.1 Oscillospiraceae bacterium | reverse complement strand
CGCATTGCCGTGTGAGCTCAAATAATAACCTGCACAAAAAGCAGGTGGGTCGCCTCTCTGCTGAATCTCCGCTTCCAACGTCCAAAGTCGGTACAAGCCGCTCCGGGAGGCCTGCGATCCGCAGCAGAAGTTGTTCCGGCGTCCCTTATAAGAGATGTGGGTCTAAATGAGCTCCGAGCAGGAAATCTGCTCCACGCACAACGCAGGACTTGATTTTTTAGGAAGCGCTGGCCAAATCGCCGCACCCATCTTGTCGGCATCTTTTCCGCAGTAATTCGACTCATAATCTTGAAATACACAAAGTATTCCGGCGATTTTTCGTCTTCTTCCTGCGAAAAATCTGCACGGCAATCTGTGCACTTCGATTTGATCAGCGCTTCCTGTTTGTTCCTGTTTTCTTTGGGAGGTTAATCCTCCGTGCCCTCGTCTTCCTCCAGCATCCGCATGAATGCCTCGTAGACGGTGTCCAGCTCGTCATCGTCGTCAATGGAAGCATAGACCTCCATGCCGTCCTCTTCCAGGATCTTCAGCAGGATGATGCCGTAGTCCGGGTCGTCCTCTTCCATATCCGCCGGCAGCGCCGCCAGATACTCCTGCCCCTCCAGCTCGAAGGTGTCCAGCACCTCCAGATCAAAGGTATCGCCGTTCTCGTCCTCGATGGTCAGAAAATCAGAGCCGAATTCATCGCTCATGGCCATGTCCTCCGTTTCTTTCGGTCTGCCTCTATTGTAGCCTATTCCGAAGCAGAAATCAAGTAGAAATATGCGGGCAGAGACAGGGTGTGGAATTATCGTCAGCAGGTTCAGCGAAAGACAGACGGACCGTCAGGATTCGCCACACGGTGTTGCAAATCATAGTCTATCGGGATGTTGGATGATGCTGCGCACCCCCTTGGCTCGCCCTCCGGGAGAGCTGGCACGGCGGGAAATAGCCGTGACTGAGAGGGCTTGTGGTCACTACCGACGCACTGAATTTCCTGCGTTTCGAATCCTACGTTTTGCCCTCTCAGTCGCTCGCAAGCTCGCGACAGCTCTCCCGGAGGGCGAGCCATGTGGGTCTGGCAGCTAAACTCCAATGATTCACATCATCCCATGCTTCATCCGGTAGCTGAAGGAGGAGGGGTGCTTCCCAGCCCAGAAGGCGTAGAGCAAAATGGCGAGGACATTGAATGCGGACATGATCACAAACATCTTCCCGTAGCCCACGCCGGAGATCAGCGCCCCCGCGACGCCGCCGCCCACACCGATGCCGATGTCGTAGGCGCACAGGAAGGTGGAGTTGGCGCTGCCTCTGCGTTCCGGCGGCGCGATGGCCACCGCCATGCTCTGGAGCGCCGGCTCCAGTCCGCCGAAGCCGAAGCCCGCCAAAACGGCGGAGAGCAGATAGGTGACCGTGTTGGGCCAGAGCCCCATCAGGAGAAAGGCGATCAGCATGGCGAGGTTGCAGGTGTAGGCAAAGATCTTCTCCCCGTACCGGTCGGTGACCTTCCCCGCCGTCAGTCGGGTCAAGAGCAGCACCGCCGCCATGATGGTGAAGAACACCCCGCCGCTGGGAAGTCCCTGCTCAGCGGCGAATTTCGCGGTGAAACTCTCCAGCGCGCCGTAGGTAAACATGAACACCAGTGCAACCACCGAGGCCGGAATTGCGTCTTTATCCAGGAGGCCCTTGAAGGAAAGGGGCTTGTTCTGCTGGGGCACCGGGGCGGTTTTCAAGAAGGCGAAGAGAATGACGGACAGCACGATCACGCCCGCCGCCGCGAGAAACAGGGTGGAAAATCCGTACTTCTCCATGAGACTGAGACCCAGCGCCGGGGCGCAGGCGGTGGCCAGGGCGGTGGCGAGGCCGAACATGCCCATGCCCTCGGCAAAGCGGGGCTTCGGGATCAGATCCGAAGCGATGGTGGCGGTGCTGGTGTTGGAAAAGGCCAGCGACGCGCCGTGGACCATTCGGAACAAAAAGGACAGATACAAGACTCCAACCAGCAGGTAGCCGATGGGCATGAGCCCCATGCCGATGAGACCCAGGATCAGGATGCCTTTCCGTTTGCCGCTGTCCAGCATCCAGCCGATCACCGGACGGAATACCACCGCCACGATGGAAAACAGCGCCGCCGCCAGCCCCGCCTGCGCCTCGCTGCCGCCGAGGTATTCCACATAGAACGGGAAGGTGGACAGCACCATCAGGTGATTGAGAAACACCAGAAAGTTGATGACGATGATCAGCACCAGATCCTTGCTCCAAAGCTTTATTTTCTCCATGAAAATCCTCCTAAAACAAAAAAAGCGCAAGCCCGATCGTTCGAAAACAATCGGACTTACGCATTCGCAGCACATTGTGGGGGTATTTTAGCACGAAAAACCAAGGAGAGTCAATCGGAAAAACTTCATAAAAACTTCATGGCTTTTTCTATGGCGTTTTGATGCAAAACGCGGTATAATGAAAACACTAAGCGCAAAGGATGGGAAGAAAATGGAATTTCTGAAAACGCACAAACGCCCGGTTATCATCGCCGCCGTCGTGGTGGCCCTGATCGCCGTGGCGCTGTTTTTCCTGCTCCGCAGCGGCGGCAGCAGCGCCAATGCGGTCTACGTCCAGTCGGTCAGAGAGATCACCGGCGGCGGACTGACCCTGGTGGAGCGGTTCAGCGGTGTGGCGGAGTCCCAGAAGACCGAGAAGATCGCCGCCGACAGCACCAAGACCGTCAAGGAGATCCATGTGCAGTCCGGCGACACCGTGAAGAAGGGCGACAAGCTCTTCAGCTATGACACCGAGCTCATCAGCCTGGACGTGCAGCAGGCCCAGCTGGAGATCGAATCCCTCCAGAGCAGCGTCTCCACCGCCAGCGCCCAGATCAGCCAGTATCAGAGAGAGCGGCAGAGCGCCTCCGGCTCCGACCGTCTGGCCTATGACGCCCAGATCCAGCAGCTGCAGGCGGAGATCAACTCCAACAACTACGAGATCAAAACCAAGCAGGCGAATCTGGAGCGGCTCAAAAACAGTCTCACCAACGCCGACGTCCTCGCGCCCTTCGACGGGGTGGTGGATCAGGTGGGCACCGTGGAGGAACCGCTGGACGGAGAGAACACCATGGTCACCCTCCGCAACGGCGGCGAGCTGCGCATCAAGGGCAGCGTCAGCGAGCAGAACGTGGCCCTGCTCAGCCAGGGGCAGCCGGTCATCGTCCGCTCCCGCGTGGATCCCGCCATCAGCTGGCCCGGCACCATCGAGAGCATTGACACCGGTTCCGCCCAGAAGAGCGAGAATGAGGACTACGGCGGCGAGGGCGGCAATAACCGCGCCACTTACTACTCATTTTATGTAAACCTCGATGGCGGCACCGACGGCGTCATCATGGGCCAGCACGTGACCATCGAGCCGGACTACGGCCAGACCGAGGTCCGCGACGGTCTCTGGCTGAACGCCGGGTATCTGACCATCAACGAGGAGGACGGCAGCGCCTTTGTCTGGGCGGACAACGGCCGCGGCAAGCTGGAAAAGCGCAGCGTCACCCTCGGCGATTACAGCGAAGACTTTGATGAATACGAGATCCTCGACGGACTCACCCAGGACGACCTGATCGCCTGGCCCGACGAGACCTGCGCCGCCGGTCTTCCCACCACCACGGAGCTGGTCTTTGACGACGAGGAGTTTGAGGGCGACTTCGGCTCCTTCGACGAGGAGTTCTATGAAGAGGACTTCGAGGAAGGCGAATTCGAGGGCGAGTTCGAAGGCGAGCCCATGGAGGAGCCGATGGGCTCCATGGACGCGGAGGGCTGAGCATGGCGGAAGTGCTGATTGATCTGCGTCACATTTTCAAGACGTACGATCCCGACGGCAAGGCGCCCGTGCCGGTTTTGAACGACGTCAGTCTCCAGGTGGAGACAGGCGAGTATGTGGCCATCATGGGCCCCTCCGGCTCGGGAAAATCCACGCTGATGAACATCATCGGCTGTCTGGATCTGCCCACCGCGGGCGAATTTTACATGGGAAACGAAAACGTTCTGGAGAAGAATGAGAACGATCTCAGTGATCTGAGAAACCGGATGATCGGCTTCGTGTTCCAGAACTTCAACCTCCTGCCCAGAGAGACGGCGCTGGAGAACGTGGCCCTGCCGCTGCTCTACGCCGGCATGGGCAGAAAAGAGCGTCTGGAGAAGGCCAGAGCCGCCCTGGACGCCGTGGGACTCAGCGACCGTGCGGAGTTTCTCCCCACCCAGCTCTCCGGCGGCCAGAAGCAGCGCGTCGCCATCGCGAGAGCCATGATCAACCACCCCAGCATTCTCCTGGCCGACGAGCCCACCGGCGCTCTGGACTCCGCCAGCGGCAGACAGGTGATGGAGCTCTTCCGGGAGCTCAACCAGCAGGGGGTCACTGTGGTGATGATCACCCACGCCCCGGAGATCGCAGAAAACGCCGACCGCACCATCCGGATCCTGGACGGCCGCATCGCGGAAGGAGGCGCTGAGGCATGAAAAACAAACGCATCCGCGTCATCCTCATCGCGGCGCTGATTCTGGCTGCACTGATCGCGGCCATCGTGCTGATCGCGCGGCACGTCCGCAGTCAGACCGTCAACGTCTACGCCGTCTCCGACGTGGCCGAGGGCTGGATGGGCAACAACGACGAGCTCTACGCCACCATCACCGAGGGCAGCGCCGAGACCATCCCTCTGGACGAGGGCATGGTGGAGTCCTTCAGCGTGAAGAAGGGCGACGCCGTGAAGAAGGGCGATCTGCTCCTGAAATACGACACCTCCACCTACCAGCTGACCCTCAGCAGCGATCAGGCCAGCATCGCCATGCTGCAAAGCCAGATCCAGCAGGCCCAGCAGGACATCAACACCTATCGGAACATGACCCCGGCGGAGCAGGCGCCCGTCCCCGCGACGCCCACGCCGAAAGCCGCCCCGAAGCTGCATACCCTCATCAAAACCGACACGAAGCCCAACGGCACCGAAGGCGGCGTGGGGTATTACAACTGCAGCGAGAACACCGTGGTGCGCCACGAGTTCATTTTGACCCTGCGGGACAGCGGCGACACCGTCCGCTTCCGGGTCTATGACGGGAAGGCGCTGGTTGGCGTCTGGACCGTCAGCGGCGAGTATCTGCAGACCGCCTACTCCAACGAGTGGTCACCGAAGGACTGGACCCTCAGCGACGGCGTGACGCTCACCGGAGACGGCACCGTCACCGTGGACTTCACCCAGACCCACTACGGCAGCTTTGAGAGTCTGGTGCCCACCGAGGAGGAGGACGACTGGATCGAGCCCGATCCCGGTGAATACTACTCCGCCGCTCAGATCGCCGAGATGATCCGCGACAAGAATCAGGACATCGCCGACTACCAGCGGCAGCTGAAGCAGGCCCAGCTGAAGTATCAGCGGGACCAGCTCACCGGCGAGAGCGGCGAGGTCCGCGCCAAGTCCGACGGCGTGGTCACCTTTGTAGCCGATCCCCACAACATCTCCGTTGGCGAGCCGCTGGTGAAGATCCAGGGCAGCGCCCGGGCCACCGTCAGCGTCTATGTGGATGAGCTGTCGAGAGACGTGCTCAAGCCCGGCGACGTGGTGAACGTCTATGCCTACGAGAGCGGCAGCAGCTTCACTGCCACGGTGGATTCCATCGGCGACAAGCCCACCGACGAGTATTCCTCCTGGGGCGCCAACAGCTCCTATTACGCCGTTACCTGCATCGCAGACGATCCGGATGTGGAGGTCCGGGCCTGGGAGGGCTGCAGCGTGACGCTGGACAGCGCCGGCGAGAGCGGAAGCGGCCTCTATCTCCCCATGTATTTTGTCAGAGAGGACAGCGGCGGCAGCTATGTGCTCTGCCAGGGGGAGAACGGCAAACTGGAGCGGCGCGCCATTTCCACCGGCGCCATCCTCTGGGGCAGCATGGTGGAGGTCCGCGGCGGCCTGACCTATGACGATTTCGTGGCCTTCCCCTACGGCCGCGGCGTCCAGGCCGGGAACCCCACCAAAGTGGCAGAGCTGGACGAGCTCTACAATTACTATTAAGGAGGGACAACGATGTTAGAGAATATACGCCTGTCCTTCCGCGGCATCTGGAGCCACAAGATGCGGTCGTTTTTGACCATGCTGGGCATCATCATCGGCATCGCCGCCATCATCGTCATCGTGTCCACCATCCAGGGCACCAACGAGCAGATCAAGCAGAATCTGGTTGGCTCCGGCACCAACACCGTGAACGTGACCCTCTATCAGGACGGCTGGAACTACGAGTTCGACTATAACCCCGTGCCGGACATCCAGCCCTTCAGCGACAGTCTCCGGGAGCAGCTTTCCGAGATCGACGACGTGGAGGGCATCGCCTACATCCACAAGCGGGACTACACGGATCAGATGTTCTATCTGAAGACCGATCTCAGCAGCAACTCCCTCTACGGCGTCAGCGCCGACTACTTCAAGGTGGCAGGCTACCAGATCATCCGCGGCCGCGGCTTCTCTGACAGAGAGCTCACCGAGGCCGGCGCCAGAGTCTGCGTCATCGACAAGACCGTGAGAGCCACGGCCTTCGGCGGCGAGGAGCCCGTGGGCAAGGCCATTGAGATCAAGGGCGTGCCCTTCACCGTGGTGGGGGTCGTGCAGTCGAGACAGACCTTCGAGCCCACCATCAACTCCCTGGAAGACTGGTACATGTACTCCGGCGACAACACCGGCAAGGTCTTTGTGCCCGACTCCGCCTGGCCGCTGCTCTTCGGCTTTGACGAGCCGGAGACCGTGGTGCTCCGCGCAGACAGCACCGACGCCATGACCTCCGTGGGCAGAGACGCGGCGAAGCTGATCAACAACACGCTGAATCTGGACACCACGGACTCCGCCGCCCTCCAGTACAAGAGCGCCGACCTGCTGGATCAGGCAGCCGATCTGCAGCAGCTGAGTAATTCCACCAACATCATGCTCATCGCCATTGCCTCCATCTCCCTTCTGGTCGGCGGCATCGGCGTCATGAACATCATGCTGGTGTCGGTCACCGAGCGTACCCGCGAGATCGGCCTGAAGAAGGCTCTGGGCGCCAGACGCAAGCAGATCCTGGGCCAGTTCCTCACCGAGGCGGCGGTGCTGTCGCTGCTGGGTGGACTGCTGGGTATCATCGTGGGCATCATCTTAGCCCGCGTGATCTCCTATGTGATGCAGATCCCCGTGGCCATCAGCGTCCCGGCCATCGTCATCGCCATCGTGTTCTCCACGTTGGTGGGCGTGATCTTCGGCCTGCTCCCCAGCGTCAGAGCTTCGAAGCTGAACCCCATCGACGCGCTGCGCTACGAATAAAAACGAATCCCCCGGATCCTTCCGGGGGAATTTTTAACAGACGCAAAAACCCCGCCGCTTCCATTCAGCGGCGGGGTAACTGATTGCATTACTTCTTGGGCTTGAGGATCAGGTTCAGGATCTTGTTCTGCTTGAAGATGACCTTGACGACCTCCATGCCCTCCATGGAGCGCTGGACCTTCTCCAGCTTCTGGGCCTCGGCCATGACGGCGTCCTGGTCGCTGTCCATGGGGACGACCACGGTGCCCTTCAGCTTGCCGGCCACCTGGACGGCCATCTCGACGCTGTCTTCCACCAGCTTGCTCTCGTCATAGCTGGGCCAATCCATCTGCATGCACATCTTGCCGTACTTGGCAGCAAAACCCTTCATCTCCCAGAGCTCCTCCACGATGTGAGGCACAAAGGGGCTCAGCAGCTTCAGCAGCACTTCCAGATCGCCCTTGGTGCAGCCCTTGGAGGTGAGATCGTTCACCAGGGTCATCATGGCGGCGATGGCGGTGTTCATCTTCAGCTCGTCGATGTCCTCGGAGACCTTCTTGATGGTCTTGTGGATCAGGGCCTCATGCTCCGGAGAGAGATTCTCGTCGTCGGTGCAGCGCTCGCCCAGGTTCCAGACACGGTCCAGGAAACGCTTGGAGCCCTTGACGGCCTCGTTGGACCAGGAGACGGCCTTCTCGAAGTCGCCGATGAACATGATGTGCAGACGCAGGGTGTCCGCGCCGTACTGGGCGACGATGTCGTTGGGGTTGACCACGTTGCCGCGGGACTTGGACATCTTCTCGCCGCCCTCGCCCAGGATCATGCCGTGGCTGGTGCGCTTGGCATAGGGCTCCTTG
>CADCQK010000091.1 GCA_902803575.1 Oscillospiraceae bacterium | reverse complement strand
GCGAAGTTCAGCGTCGTCGGCGCGTTGTATTGAATGAGGGCGGTTCTTTTCTTCTTTTTCATGTAAGCTCAGTCGCCTCGGCACAGGGCGGGACGGCGCCTGCCCGCAGTTGTCCGGCACATACCGGATCGGTCATACAGCAGCCATTCTAGCACAAGTTTCCCAACATGGCAAGTGCCGCGGCGCCGAAATCGGGTCAAATGCCCTGCTGCAGACGCTTGACGCGTGTGGTATAATATTTTATTAGAGATATTTAGATACTCTGTACGAACGGAAGGAAACACGTATGACAAAGGTTGATATTTTTTCGGGCTTTCTGGGCGCGGGCAAGACGACGCTGATCAAAAAGCTGATTGCCGAGGCGTACCAGGGCGAGAAGATCGTGCTGATCGAAAACGAGTTCGGTGAGATCGCCATCGACGGCGGTTTCCTGCAGGACGCCGGCGTCACCATCAACGAGATGCACTCCGGCTGCATCTGCTGCTCTCTGGTGGGCGACTTCGAGGCGGCCCTCAAGCCGGTGCTGGAGCAGTTCCACCCCGACCGCATCCTCATCGAGCCCTCCGGCGTGGGCAAGCTCTCCGACGTGATCCGCGCCGTCCAGGCCGTGGAGACCGACGAGCTGAAGCTCAACGGCTTCACCACCGTGGTGGACGCCAACAAGTGCAAGCTGTATATGAAGAACTTCGGTGAGTTCTTCAACAATCAGGTGGAGCATGCCAGCGCCATTATCCTCTCCCGCACCGACGGGGTCAGCCAGGAGAAGCTGGACAAGTGTGTCGAGCTGCTGCGGGGCGTCAACGCCACCGCCACCATCGTCACCACCCCCTGGCCGGAGCTCACCGGCGCCCAGATTCTGGAGACCATGGAGCGGCAGGACACCCTCTCCGCCGAGCTGAAGCATCTGGAGGAGGAAGCCCACGAGCATCATCACCATCATCATGACGACGATGACGATGAGGCGTGCTGCTGCGGCCACCACCACGATGACGATGATGAGGATGAGCACGAGCACCATCATCATCACCACGATGACGACGAGGACGAACACGAGCACCATCACCACGACGATGATGATGACGAGCACGAATGCTGCCATCACCACGATCATGACGATGACGAGGACGAACACGAGCATCATCATCACCATCACCACGACGATGATGACGAGCACGAGTGCTGCCATCACCACGACCACGATCATCACCATCACCATCACGCCGACGAGGTGTTCACCAGCTGGGGCGCCGAGACGCCCAGAAAGTACACCGACGAGGAGGTTCAGACCATCCTCGAGGCGCTGCTGGATGAGAAGAAATACGGCGTCGTACTGCGCTCCAAGGGCATCGTCCCGGCACAGGACGGCGGCTGGATCCACTTTGACTACGTCCCCGGCGAGAGCGACGTCCGCCGCGGCGGCGCCCAGGTCACGGGCCGCATCTGCGTCATCGGCTCTCAGCTGAACGAGGACGCCCTGAAGGAGCTGTTCTTCCTTGGCTGAGCAAAAGAATCTTCCGGTCTACCTCTTCACCGGCTTCCTGGACGGCGGCAAGACCAAGTTCATCCAGGAGACCCTGGAGGATCCCCGGTTCCATCAGGGCGAGCGCACGCTGCTGCTGATGTGCGAGGACGGGGAAGAGGAATATGACCCCTCCCGCTTCTGCGGGCCGAACATCTTCATGCGCACGCTGGAAAACGAGGCGGATTTCACTCCTGAGGCTTTGGAGGCCATGGGCAAAGAGATCAACCCCGAGCGCATCATCATCGAGTACAACGGCATGTGGCTGCTGGATACCCTCTATCAGAACCTGCCGGACAGCTGGGTGGTGGCACAGGAGTTTCTGTTCTGCGACGCCACCACGTTCCTGAGCTACAACGCCAACATGCGCCAGCTGATGGTGGACAAGCTCAAGAGCGCGGAGCTGGTGGTCATGAACCGCTACCACGACGGCATCGACAAGATGGAGCTGCACAAGGTGGTCCGCGGCGTCTCCAGACGGTGCGACATCGCCTACGAGTACGGCTCTGACGGCCACGTGGAGTATGACGACATCGAGGATCCGCTGCCCTTCGACATCGAGGCCCCCATCGTGGAGATCGGCGACCGGGACTACGCCATCTGGTATCGGGATATGTCCGAGGAGACCAAGAAGTACCACGGCAAGACCGTCCGCTTCAAGGGCCGCTGCCTCCAGAGAAAGGGGCTGCCCAAAGGGAGCTTCGTCGCCGGCCGCCACGTGATGACCTGCTGTGTGGAGGACATCCAGTTCGCCGGCGTGGTCTGCAACTGGGAGAACGCCGCCAACGTCCCCGACGACAGCTGGAATATGATCACCGCCAAGCTGGAGAACAAGTTCCACCGCGCCTACGGCAGAAAAGGCCCGGTGCTCCAGATCATCTCCGTGGAGCCCGCCGAAAAGCCCGAAGAGGCCGTCGCAACCTTCTATTAATCCAATCAAATCATTCACCCCGGCAGAGGATTCTGCCGGGGTTGCTTTTGATAATATGATTAACATAATAATTATTACGTTAACTATAATAGGAAGATAAAGTGGAGTTTATCGCTCGCTCCTTGTAGGGCGGGGACCTGTGCCCCGCCGCGTTGAATGTGCTGCCGGATCAACGGCGGGGCACAGGTCCCCGCCCTACGGTGTTCTTTATTAATACCCCGACAAACTATAATTTGTTGAACAACAAATAATAAACCGCAGCACAAGGGGGGACTTGTGCTGCGGTGGGTGACACAGATGCAAGGGGGGATGAATGCACCTGTGGCGGGGGCTTGGTTATTTCTGCATATAGCGGCTGAGGACCGCGGCCAGCTGGGCTCTGGTGGAGAGACCCTGAGGCGCGAAGCTGCCGTCACCCACGACGTTGACGATGCCGTTCTGCACCGCCCAGGCCACGGCGGGCACTGCGAAGCCGCTGATGCTGGCGGAATCCGTGAAGCGCATTGCGGGCGCGGTGTCCGTCACGGTCTCTTTGGAGTACCGATAGAGCATGGTCACCATCTGCTCGCGGGTGATATTGGAATCCGGCTCGAAGGTGTCGGGGCCGGTGCCGTTGACCACGCCGTTGGCGAAGCACCAGACCACAGCGTCCTTGTACCAGTCTGCCGTCAGATCCTTGAAGGGACAGGCGGCCCGCTGGGCGTCGGTGACCGCCGGCTTGCCGGCCATGCGGTAGATGACAGCGGCGAACTGGGCGCGGCTGGTGTTCATATCCGGGGCGAAGGTGTCAGCGCTGATGCCCTCCATGATGCCGTTGTCCCACACATAATAGACGTGGGGATAGTACCAGATGTTTGTGCTCACGTCCTTGAAGGGGAACTGCTTTGCCGGCTCCGGAGAGGCGGTGGGCTCCACGCTCGGCTCCGGAGAAGCTTCGGGAGACGGGCTGGGAGATACCTCAGGAGCCGCGGTGGGCGTCGGGGTCGGGGCCGGATCGGTGACCTTCAGGGTGGCGGCGTCGCTGGTGATGGGGGCGCGCTGGCCGTAGAAGTCCTTGACCACGCAGCGATAGCGGGTGCCGTCCATGGCCTTTTCGGCGGTGACCTTCAGGGTGGCGGTGGCGGCGGATTCATTGTAGGTCTCATTGGTGAGCGCCTTGCCGTCAGCGTCCGTCATGGCCTTGCCGTCGTTGTCCAGTTTGGAGGCAGAGGACTGGATGATGGTCCAGTCATCGCTGCCGGGGGCGGCGCTGTACCACTGATAGTAGGGGGTGTTGCCGAACTTGGTGGCAACGGAGAAGGAGGCCTCCTGGCCGGCGGCGACGGTGACGTCCTTGGGCTGCTCAGAGAACTCAATGTCGACCCAGTGCTCCGGAAGGACCTTCAGCATCCGGTTGGCGATGTCGGTGTGCCCCGCGCGGGTGGGGTGCATGGACCAGACGAAGTAGGTGAAGTAGTCAGGATCCTGCATGGTCATGCCCCAGGAGTCCACACCGTCCACATCCACGAAGGTGTACTTATTGGCGTATTTGGAGCCTCTCTCCAGGAACTGATTGATCAGGTCGATGACGGGCTGCACGATGGGGCCCAGGTTGATGGAGTTGTTGGCGTCCACATAGATCTTGAAGGCGGGGTTGTAGACGCTCAGCGCCAGAACCGTGATGTCGGGGTTCAGCTCATAGACCACCTTCATGGAAGCTTCCCAGTTCTGCTTGAACAGCTGGTAGTAGTCCCAGAGGTTCTTGACCAGATCCCGCAGCACGGGCGGCATGCCGCTGGCGGTGTTTGCCAGGGTGAGCAGACGGGCAAAGCTGCTGTTGTGCTCACCCAGCTTATTCAGAAAATCGGTGACGGCCTGACGCATCTTGCTGGTCTCGGCGGAGTCATCCGAGGCATTCATGGCGCTGATCGCCTTGAGAACCGCAGGCGTCAGAATGTCGTTGGAACCCAGGTTGATGCTCATGAGATCGGAGGTCTTGATGCCGTTGCGGAACATGTCGGTGTACTGGTCATCCAGCACCTTGGGGGACATGTACTGCTTGCCGAAGGCCTTCTCCCAGAAGTCATCGGGGTCGGTCTTGACGCCGTCCATCATGTAGCGGAACTCGATGAGCCGGAAGCCGCTGCAGGCGTACTGCAGCAGATCGGCGTCCACGGCGTTGGCGACGATGTCGTGGTAGGCGCCGGGCACCCGGACGAAGCCGTAGTTGTCCCAGCTGCCGCTGTAGGTGTAGCCGGCGGCGATGCTGTCACCGACACACATGTACTGTCTGTACTTGGTGTACTGATACTTTTCCAGTGCCAGCGCGGAACCCATTCCGGCCAGCATGGCGATCACGAGAATGACCGCGAGAATGCTTCTTGTACGTTTCATAGCTTCCTCCACAAAGCGTAGTAAGTACAATGGTTTTATTTACTTGTATCTGCCTTATGCGTTTGCCGCCTCGGCAGCTTCCATCTTGGCGTCGTAGTCCTTCGCCAGCTTGAGATAATCGATCTTGCCCATGCCGGTGTGGGGCATCTCATCCACAAACTCCAGCGTCTTGGGGATGACGCTGGCCTCCACCTCGGCGCCCATGAGCTCGTAGAGCTCCTGCTTGACTTCCTCCTGGCTGCGGGACTTGTCCTTGAGCTGGACCACGGCGTGGACGCTCTTGCCCTGGGCGTGATCCCGGTCGTTGACGCCGACGACGGCGCAGCTCATGACGTCCTCATGCTTGCCCAGCACGTCCTCGATGAAGGTGGGGAAGACCTTGTGGCCGTTGAACATGATGATCATGCGCTTGATGCGGCCCTTGATGTAGATGAAACCGTCCTCATCCATACTGCCCAGGTCGCCGGAGTGGATCCAGACCTGACCGTCGGGGTGCTTGATCATGATCTTCTCGCTCTCGGCGGGATTGTTCAGATAGCCCAGCATGACGGCGGGGCCGGTGATGCAGATCTCGCCCTCTTCGTTGAAGTCGAGCTCCTCGGTGGTGCCGGGCTTGAAGATGCCCATGGTGTTCATCAGCAGGGGATAGCCCACAGAGAGGCTGCGGAAGTTGCCGTTGCAGCTGCAGCAGGCGGCGGAGCTGACCTCGCTCATGCCGTAGCCCTGAGAAAGCGGGAACATGGCGCCGCGCTCCTTGAGGAAGCCGTTGAGCTTGCCCTCCAGACCGGCGTTCATGGTGTCGCCGCCGGAGCCCGCGGTGATGAAGAAGTCCAGCATGAAGCCATCGCGCATCTCCTTGGAGTTCATGAGCTTCTCGTAGTGCGCGGGGACCATCAGGGTGTGCTGGGGGCGGTATTTTTTGATGTACTTGCCCACGGAGTCGGAGTCGAACTTCGGGATGATGATCATCTCGAGACCCAGGCTCAGCGGCATATGCAGGCTCGCCACCATGCCGTAGGAGGCAAAGGCGGGGATGATGTTCATGAACCGGTGGGTGTGGTCATACTGCACGCCGCAGTACTCGAAGTCCAGCGCGACAGCGTTGAAGCCGTCGTTGGAGAACATGACGCCCTTGGGCGCGCCGGTGGTGCCGCCGGTGAGGGCGATGCCCGCCAGCTGGAACTCGCTGTAATCCACCACGGGGACGTCCTTGCCGTAGCCCAGCTCCATGAAGGTCTTCCAGCGGAGCACCTTCTCGTTGTACTGGGTGCGGTCCGGGATCTTCAGACCGGCCAGGAACTTGATGAGACCGCCGGGCATGGAGTTGCGGATGGAGTAGACCACGATCCGCTCCGCCTGGGCGTGGATGTCCTCAGACATCAGAACGCTCTGGATGTTGGGTGCGGCGTCCAGCATCATCAGCAGGTGGGAGTTGGCATTCTGCATGAATCCCACCACGGTGCTGGCGGTGTTGCGGGGATCCAGAACCATGGCGGCTGCGCCCAGCTTGTTCAGGGCGTAGATGCACACGACCAGCTCCGGCACGGTGATGGAGCAGAAGGTGACGATGTCGCCCTTCTTGACGCCCAGCTCCGCGAAGGCGGCGGCGCACTGGTCGATGTCCTCGATCAGCTTGCCGTAAGGGATCTGGTTCTGGAAGTAGTTGATGGCGATGGAGTCCAGGTTGCCCTGGTTGACCTTGACCATATGCTGGTAGATCGACTCCTTGGGAAGCACTGCCTGTTTGGCTTCCTCAGTGAAAAATTGCAGCCACGGCTTGAGCTCAGATGGCTTCTTGTTGATTTCTGTCACGAAATTTTTCCCCCTTCGTGATCGGACCGGAACGTCCGCCATTTTGCGGCTATCCCCCCGGACTGCCGGCGGTTTTCCAGGATCCTATCATATTCCAATATGTATTGTAGATTTCACCTGTTTTTATCGCAACAATTTTTCGACATTTTGAAGTTTTTTGCGTTAATAAACTACCAGTTGATTATCTTCAGGATGGAATGAAAAACTGCAAAAACAGGCACTTTGCCAAAAGGCTAACATTCATATTATACATGTTTTTCGATCCGGCACGAGGCCAATTTGGAAATAAAACCGGGATTCTTTGTTTTCCGCAAAAAAAATCACCCTGACACGACTGCGCCAGGGTGAAAAGGATCGGTTTTTGCTCAGGCGTTCTTCTGCTGATAGCGCTGGAGAATAGCGGCCAGCTCAGCTCTGGTGGAGAGCGCCTTGGGGGAGAAGTTGCCGTCGCCCGTGCCGTTTACGATCTGATTCTCCGCGGCCCAGGCCACAGCGGGAACTGCGAACTGGCTGATGCTGGAGAAATCGTTGAAACGCATCGCGGGGGCGATGCTGGAGGCGTTGCCGCCGGCATAGCGGTAGAGCATGGCCACCATTTCCTCGCGGGTGATGCTGCGGTCCGGCTCAAAGGTAGTGGCGCTGGTGCCGTTGACCACACCGTTGATGTAGCACCAGTTCACAGCGTCCTGATACCAGCCTGCGGTGAGATCGGTGAACGGGGTACGCATGCCGCTGGCGGAAGGCGATCCGGCCAGACGGTAGATGACCTGTGCAAACTCCGCACGGCTGGTGGTGCCGTCGGGCGCGAAGGTCACGTCATCGATGCCGACCATCAGCCCATGCTCCCAGACGTAGTAGACGTTGGGATAATACCATTTGTTGGTGGGCACATCCTTGAAGGGGAAGACCTTCGTCGGAGCGGGCGTGGGGGTGACGGTGGGAGTCGGAGTCGCGGTGGGCGTGGGCGTTGCGGTGGGCGTCGGCGTCGGGGTCGCAGTGGGGGACGGGCTCGGGCTTGTCGTGGGAGCCGGGCTCGCGTTGGCAGCAGGGATCACTTCGGTCTCCACATGGGAGCTGTTGAGCTTGCAGACGCGGGTCTTCACACCGTCCTCGGTGGCGGTGGCAGCCTTGGTGACCTGCCAGTCGCCCCAATTGTGCTCCACAACCGTGAGCTTGTAATAGGTGACCGTATCGGAGACACTGCTCTGGATGCCGACCACATAGGTGCCGGTCTCGGAGGCGGCCAGCTGGTAATCATAGGCATAGCTGGAGGCGCCGCCGCCCACGATGCTGGACTTGGCGGCCAGCTTGAAGCTCAGTGCGTCGTCATCCCCGCTGACGATGGAATAGGTTGCGTCCTGATTGCTCCGGAAGCTCAGGGTCACCGGCCAGTCCACACAGGTGTTGTACTGATTGGCGGCGGGGACGTCCGGCGTGGGGGTCGGAGTGGGAGTCGGCGTCGGAGTTGCGGTGGGAGTCGGCGTCGGAGTTGCGGTGGGAGTCGGCGTCGCGGTGGGGGTGGGAGTCGGCTCAGCCTCACGCTCCGGCAGCACCTTCAGGATGCAGTCAGCCATGTAGGCATGCCCTTTCGGGGTGGGGTGGACGTTCCAGATGATATCGTTCATGGCGCCGTCCTTGCTCATGTCGGTGGGCCAGGTCTCGGTGCCGGTGGTGTCGGCAAAGAGATAATCTCTGTGGTGGTGGGCGGTGCGCTGCAGGAACCAGTTCACGCTGGTGACCGTGGGCTGCACCAGGAAGCCCAGGTTCATGTTGGAATCCTCAGACATTTTCATGCCGGAGAAGGGATTGTACAGGCCCACCACCACGATGGTCACGTCGGGGTTGCGCTTGTAGATCTCATCAATGCAGTAGTTGAAGTTCTGCTTGAAGTTGTTGATGGAAGAACGCAGGGCACTGTTCAGCGTATAAAGTACGATGGGCAGCTTGCCGACGGTGTTGGCGGACTTCAGCAGCTGCAGCATGGCAGCGGCGGCGTCGCCGGTGTCGTCCAGATACTTCTTGGCTGCCTTGTAGATCGGGTTGTCGGTCTCGGAGTCATACAGGGCGCTGATGGCCTTGGTGAAGGAGTAGGACACGATGTCGTTGGAGCCCAGGTTGATGGTCAGCAGATCGGCCTTGTCGATCCCATCCAGATAATGATCCCGATACTTGTCCAGGATGGATTTGTCGATCAGATCCTTGAAGGTGGCGTGCCAGACGTCGTAATCGGGGTCGTGGATCTCACCCTCCAGCATGTAGCGCAGCTCCACGGTGCGGAATGCGCTCCAGCCCAGCTGGCAGAGCTCTGCGCCGGTGGCCTCGGCCACGATGCTGTGGTAGGCGCCGGGAACGGTGATCATGGCGTATTCCTTTCCGTCGGTGACGGTGTAGCCCGCGGCGATGCTGTCGCCGATGCAGGTGTAGACGCCATACTGCTTCACATTTTCTCTGGTGGCGGCCCCGGCAGTGATGCCCAGCAGGCCGAAGACCATGACGACTGCCAGCAGCAGCGCCATCCGCCTTTTGAAGCGGGAAGTGGTGTTCTTCATAGTTTCCTCCTGTTTGCTCCCCGGATTTCCTACGGGAGCAGAATTCTGATTAATATTCACTCCTGTATGGTTTTTTATCTCAAAGATACAATTATAAAAATCTGAAATTTCATTAAGATTTCCCTGTGCAGAAAAAATGTACAAATCGTGAATTTTGTGGTACACACGGCAATTTTTCCGGTGGGGCAAAAAAATCCTGCGATAAAATCGAAAATATTTTGCAATATAGGGTGAAGATGTGTTATGATAGACGCAGCCCGAGGGGATTACTATGCCCTCGGACGAGTCTGAACAGGAGTGGCTGTCGCCATGGACGAAGCAATGACACATCTGACTCCGGATGAGGAACGGATCCTGAAAATTGCAAATGGTGACCGTGACGCTCTCAGCACGATGTATCTGCAGCACAAGGGCGCGGTCTTCGGCTTCGCGCTGTCCATGCTCCATGACCGGGAGCGGGCGGAGGATGTGATGCAGGAGACCTTTATCCAGCTGTGGAATTCCGCGGCCTCTTATATCCCTCGAGGAAAGGAGCCGCTCAGCTGGCTGCTGGGGATCACGAAGAATCTGGCGCTGCGCCGTCTGAGGACGGATTCGCTGTCGGTCTCCATCCCGGAGGAGCACAGCGACCCCGCCGATCCGCTGGACCATTATCTGGCGGTGGAGAACAAGCTGATTCTTCGCGCGGTGCTCACGAAGCTCTCCGAGGAGGAGCAGCAGATCGTCCTGCTGCACGCCGTCTCCGGGCTCAAGCACCGGGAGATCGCCGATTTGCTGGAGATGCCGCTCTCAACTGTATTGAACAAATACCGCCGGGCCTTACAGAAGCTTAAGAAGCTGTTGGGGGAATCCATATGAATGAATCACAGCTCAACAAGCGCTTGCGTGAAGAGGTCGAGCAGCTGGCCCCGAACCGTTTGGAGGAGCTGCTGGCCGCCTGTGATGCGCCGCCGGCTCCGAGAAAGGACGGCCGTGTGATCAGCTTCGGGCAGAAGCCGAAGCGCAGCCACTGGCAGCGTTTCGTGGCCATCGCCGCCATGCTGATCCTGATCATCGGCATCGGCGCCTTCGCGGGCGTCAAGGGTATGAGCCGCACGGTTTTGACCTTCGACGTGAACCCCAGTGTCTCCGTCATGGTCAACGGCTTCAACCGGGTCTGCCGGGTGAAGAACAATAACGCCGACGCGGCTGTACTGCTGGCCGACGAGGATCTGATGGGCAAGCCCCTCTCCGAGGCGGTGGAAACGCTGACCGAGGAGTTTATCGAGGCCGGTTATGTCACCGACGCCTCCAACGGCATCCTGGTCACTGTGCAGGACGCCAGCGACAGCAGAGCGAAAAAGCTGCAGGAAATGGTGCTGAGTTCTGTGGAGACGGCAGCGGAGAATTCCTCTCTGCATCTCGCGGTGCTCTACCAGAAGATCGATGACGATCAGTCCACCATCGGCACCCTCTCCGCCGGAAAATCCGCGCTGGTGCAGACCCTTGCCAAAAGCTCCAAGGATCTGGATGAGGATGAGCTCAAGAACCTCAGCATCCAGGATCTGCTCTATGTGATGGACATCCTTTCCGCCAAGCCCGCCTCCGCGCAGCTGACCGGTGTGGTGAGCCGCGCCAACTACCAGAATTCCGATGTGATCGCCGCCCTGGCCGCCCAGGCCTGCCCGGCGGATGTGTCCACGGACTCCGTCACGACGGTTCTGGACTGCTTTGACCGGGGACTGGCCTATGTGGCCAACGTGGTCACCGACAACGCAGAATATGCCTACACGGTCTCTGCCACCAGCGGCCAGATCCTGGAGGCCGTTGTGACGCCGACCACGTCTCCCGAGGAGACTTCGGAGCCGACCCCCGCGACAACGCCGACCACGCCGGATCCCACCGTCCCCGCGGATCCCGCTCCCGTCCCCTCCGGTGAGCCGGAACAGACGCCCGCTGCGGAGCCGACCCCGACTCCCGCTGAGGAGATCGACAATCCGCTGAGCCCCGAGGACTTCTACGGGAAGATCAAGGACTTCGCGGACGCGCTGGATCGCATTTTCTAACCTGAATCCATCCTTTTTAAGCCCCCATATGAAAAAGAACCTGCTGTGTTTCAGCAGGTTCTTTTTTAGGTTTCGGAGATGACGCCGTTGTGGAGGAAGAACAAAAGCCGTTCCGCCACGGGGATCCCGGTGATCCGCTCCATGGCGGAGCCGTAGGCCTTCAACTGACTGGCGTAATAGGCGGTGCGCTCCGGCACGGTCTCTGTTCCGATCCGGTCGGTCTTGTAGTCCACGATGATCAGCTTTCCGTCCTCTTCAAAGCTGCAGTCCACCACACCCTGGAGCAGGACCTTCTCCTCCGGGCCGCCGGCGAACAGCTCCGACGCCGGCACCAGAATGGAAAACCGCTGCTCCCGTTTCAGTGTGCCGCGAAGCTCCGCCTGCTTCATCCGCGCCCCAAGCTCCGACGCCATCAGCAGCCGGATGGAGCGCACCTGCACGGCCTTGGCCTCTCTTTCGGAGAGGAAACCCTCGGCGGTGAGCCGCCGGATCTGCTTCGCAACGGCCTCGTCGGAGTCCGTGTCGTTGAACCGGAGGTATTGCAGCACCCGGTGGGTGGCGGTGCCCTTTTCCGCTGCGGTGAGAGGCCGCTCCCCGGTCTGGAAGTCCGGCTTCCGGAAGTCCATCTTCGGCGGCTTCACCAGCATAGCGCCGTCCTCCGCCTCGGCGGGGGAGCGGTGCTTTTTCAGCTCCGTGGCCGTCACCTTGGAGGGCAGGGCCGCGGCCTTTTCATGGGGATAGACGAAGGTCAGCCGCTCCGCCAGCTCCCGGTCCGCCTCGGTATCCGAAGCTTCAAAGGTCAGCTGCTCCAGCGGCAGCAGCTCGGTTTCCGCAGCCTCGGCAGGGAAGAGATTCTCCCTTACCAGCCGGAACACATCCGCACCTCCCGGCAGCAGTGCCGTCCGGAGGATCCACTGGATGGGACTGCCGGACTCCCGCAAAAGCTCCGGCGGAATGGGAGATTCCAGATCGGCGGCGCAGCTTTCCAGCATGCCGTCCACATCGGCGGAGGTGCCGGTGAGGATCAGCCGGTCCTTGGCTCTGGTCATGGCCACGTACAAAAGCCGCATTTCTTCTGAGAGGGTCTCTCTCGTCAGCTTCGCCGCCACGGCGCTGCGGGCGAAGGTGGGATACTGCACCCCGCGCTCCAGATCGTAGCACTTCGGCCCCAGACCCAGGGTCGGATGCACCAGCACATCGTCCCGGGTGTCGCTCTGGTTGAAGCGGCGCGCCAGATCGCAGAGGAATACGATGGGGAACTCCAGCCCCTTGGAGCGGTGGATGCTCATGATCCGCACCGCCTGTTTTGCGGCGCTGCCGGCGGGCTCCCGGCCCTGCTCGGCCTGCTCTCTCAGCCACTGAACGAACCGGTGGAGCCCGCGATAGCCGGTGGCCTCAAAGGTCTTCGCCAATTGCAGCAGCTGCATCAGCCGCTCGGTACGCATTTCGCCGTCGGGCATGGCGGAGCAGAGAGCCAGCAGCTCCCGGTCGTCGTAGAGATACCACAGCAGCTCCGTCAGCTGCAGATCCGGCGCCCGCTCCCGGCATTTCGTGAGCATCTCCCAGACGGCCCGGCAGTGGTCGTCGGATTCAGCGGAGCGCTTCAGTGCCGTGCAGAAATCCGCGTCCCGCTCCCGCTCCCGGATGGCCGCCAGCTCGTCGGAGCGGAATCCGAACAGGGGAGAGGCCAGCACCGCCACCAGCGGCACGTCCTGATGGGGATTGTCGATGACCGAGAGCAGCGACAGCATCACCGAGATCTCCAGGGATTCATAGAACCCGCCGCCCTGCTCGGAAGCCACGGGGATGCCCCTCTGGATCAGCGCCTGACGATAGACCGGGCCGATGCTGTTGGCGCTCCGCAGCAGGATCACCATGTCGCCGCAGCTGTGGCCCTCGTCCATGAGCTGCCGGATCCGGTCGGCCACATATTCCGCCTCCAGCTGGCTTCTTTCGAACACCGCGTGCTCGTTTTTGTCCGGCAGCTGCAGGAGACAGAGCTCCGGCTGCTCGCCGCCGCGCATATCCGCAAGCCCGCACTTGAGCCGGGCGTTTTCGTCGTAGTCCAGTTCTCCCAAACTGGTTGACATAATATTATTGAATACATGGTTCACCGCGTCCAGCACGGCCCCCCGGGAGCGGAAGTTTTCCTGCAAGAGGATCCTCCGTGCTTCGCCGGGGGATGCCGTTTCCGCAGGGGAGAAGGTGTTGTATTTGTCTAAGAAGATCGTGGGATCCGCCAGTCGGAAGCGATAGATGGACTGCTTCACGTCGCCCACCAGGAACAGCCGCTTTCCACCGTCGGAGACCGCCCGGAAGATCTGATCCTGCACCTCGCTGACGTCCTGATATTCGTCCACCATGACCTCGTGGAACCGGCCGGAGACCGCCGCTGCCAGCTCTGTGGGACTGCCGTCTTCGTGGGTCAGCAGCTGGGCCGCCAGATGCTCCAGATCGGCGTAGTCCACCAGCCCCCGGCGGCGCTTTTCATGGGTGTAGCGCTGATCGAATTCCACCGCCAGATCCAACAGCCGGATCATGGCCGGGGCCGCGGATCGGAGATCGTCGAGCATGGTCTCAGACCGCTCCGCGAACTGCTTCTGGAGCTTTTCCACGGCGGCCTTGCAGCGCTTCCGGGTGTTCTGGGCGTGTTCCTTCAGCTCCGGCTCCGGCGGATTGCGGACGGCGCCGAGCTTCGGAAATTCGATGTTTCCGATGGCCTCGGCGGCAGCGTCCCAGCCAATCTTTGCGCTGGTGAGGGCGCGATAGATCCCGTCGGCGGTGTCCGCGAAGCTGTCGCCATAGGCCGTCTGGAGCCAGTCACGCTGTGCGATCTCGGCGATGACTTCATCCATGGTTCCGGTCCAATAGAGAAGGGTGTCCCTGGCGCCGGAAAGCAGCTCCTGCCCCCAGGGGGTGTCACCGGCGTCGGTGACGCCCTTTAACTGAAGCAGCTCCTTCTGCTGCTCTGCCCAGAGCCGGGGTCTCGCGTGGGCCTGCATTTTTTCATAGAGCCGCAGGGTCAGGGCCTGGAGTCTGCGGTCATCTCTTCCGGCACCCACGGAGTCCACCAGGGCGCGAAAGGGCGTATCGGTCTCAATGCTCTGATAGGCGTCCTCCAGCAGCCGTTCCAGGGTGGCTGCCTTCAGAGAGATGGCCTGATTTTCATCACAGATGCGAAAGTCCGGCGGCAGGGCCAAAGCGGCGCAGTGCTCCCGGAGCAGATTGCCGCAGAAGCTGTGGATGGTGCCGATCTGGGCTCTGCTTACCAGCGCCATTTGCCGCCGGAGTTCCCGGTTTTCCGGCTGGGCGCTGCTGCGCGCGGAGATGCCCTCCAGGATCCGGCTGCGGAGCTCTCCGGCGGCAGCCTTGGTGAAGGTGATGATCAGAAACCGGTCGATGTCCACCGGATGCTCGCCGGTGAGATACGCCATGAGCCGCTCGGTCAGCACTCTGGTCTTGCCGCTGCCGGCTGCGGCGGAGACCAGCACCGCGCTGCCGCGGGTTTCGATGGCCTCCGCCTGGGCGGGGGTGAACTGCATCTCAGCCATGGTCTTCGCCTCCTTCCAGCACGGCCCAGACCTGATCGGGGGTCATGGGCGTGATGATCTTGTGACAGTCGCCGGCCATGGGGTCGAAGTGGCAGACGCTCTGATAGTCGCAGTAGGTGCAGGCGGTGTCGTCCGCGCTGCGGTAGATGGGCTCCGGCCGGATGCTGCCCCGGCGGAGCTCTTTGGTGAGTTGCAGGAGGGTGTCCTCGATGTGCCGTGCCAGCAGCCCCATGCGCTCCATGGTCGCCACGGAGACGCCCTTGCCGCCCACGGTCTTTCCGCTGCGGATCTTCACATAGCGCTTGTCCGGATCGTGATCCATGGCGTCCAAAACTCCGTCGGATCCCAGCACCAGCCCGGACCGCCGCAGCTCCGTGGCGCGTTTTTTTGTAAGCTCCGCATCGGACATCCGCTCATTTGCGGAAACCATGGGATCTCTGGCGGGATGGTAGAGCACCCCGGCCGGGACCACCTCGCGGCCATAGCGCTGTTCGCCCACCTTTCCGAGGGCGAAGAGGTACAGCAGCATCTGCAGATCCATGCCGTACATGACGTCCGAGAGGGAGAATACTTTCCGTCCGGTCTTGTAGTCCACGACCCTGAGATACAGCTTCCCGTCGTGGACCCAGCCGTCCACCCGGTCGGCGATGCCGGTGAGGGTGAGGCAGGTCTCCCCGTCAGAGAGGGTCACCGGCGGCAGCGCCTTACGGTCAGAGAAGTCCAGCTCGAAATCCAGCGGCTGAAAATCGCTGCACCGGAGCTCCGCTGCCATGTCCAGTACGATGGTCTGGACGCTCTGGGTCAGCCGTTTGAAGAGATAGACAAAACGGGGACTCTTGTCCTGAAAGTCCTGCAGTTGTTCATGAATGTAGATTGAGACATGGTGCTCGGTGCGCGCACGGAGTTCCTCGTCGGAGATTTTCCCGAAGCCGCCTTTCTGTGCCGCGTCCTCGGCAACGCCCTGGAGCACCGCGTGGAAGAAGGTGCCGATCTCCATGGCGGAGAAGGCGGTGTTCCGTCTCGGCTGGGCCTTGAGGCCGTATTTGAGAAAATAGGCATAGCGGCAGCGGGCGTACTGCTCCGTGCGGCTGGCGGAAAGCCGGGTCTGCTGCCCGTAGAGTCCCTGTGCCCGATCGGGGGAGAGATCCTCTCTCAGCAACGCGGCCCGCTGGCGGAACCGGCGAAGCTTCTCGGGCTCCCTCTGCTCATACCAGTCGAAGGCCGCCCGGCAGTTTTCATCCTGAACGCCTCTTAAATACCGCGCAGCCAAAGACAGCGCCGGGGCCGGGGCGTTCTTTCGAAGGCCGGACAGATCGACGGACTGGATCTCAGTCTCGAACATCTGACGGATCCGATCCACGAAAAAGGCGGGGCGGAGGGGCTGCCCCTCGGCGCCCGCTGCGGCATAGCAGACCGTCAAAGTCTCCTCCGGCAAAGCCAAGGTGCTGGCGGCCAGGGCGTATTCTCTCCAGAGATCATCCTCGCGGCCGCCGCCGATGTCCAGATCCAGCTCCAGCAGTCGTCTCCGATCGTCCACGGAGAACACCCCGCCGGCATCGCCCTGCTGGGGCACCCGGTCGTCGGAGGCACCCAAAACGATCAGATGCTTCACGCCTCTGCGCCGCATGCGGTCATAGTCGCCGGCGGTGACCCGGTCCAGCGACACCGGGATCGTGCCGATGTCGTAGCGGCTCAGCATCAGCAGAAACAGCTTGGAGAAGCCTTCCGCGTCCAACTCAGCGTCGCCCAGCACCGCGGCCACCTGCTCCAGCGCGGAGACCAGCAGCTCCCAGATCTGGGCGTATTCCGCCGCCAGCGCCTCCCGACCGTCGGTGCGAAGGGCCTCGGCGCGCTCCTCCAGCCTTTGCGCCAGACCCAAGGCCTCCCAGAAATCCGCCAGCGCTCTTGCCTGCTCTGCGGCAGTGGAGGCAGCCTTGCTCTCCCGCTCCAGAACCATCAGGGGCTCGGCTGCGATCCGTCTCAGACCGTCGATGCGCTGAATTTCCGCCTTTGCCTCGTCGGAGTATTCCTGCCCGTAACCATCGGGATGCAGCGTCCAGGGCTCGCTGCGCTTCCACATGCCGCCCCGGATGCCCCAGAGGATCGTGTAGTTTTCCAGTGCGTCGCAGTCCTCGGGGGAGAGAGCAGTGAGTCCGGTCCTGAGCAGGGCGAGAACGTCCTCGCTGTCCCAGCCGCCGGTGATCACGTCGTAGGCCGCGGCGATCAGCACGCCCAAAGGCTTTTGCAGCAGATCCGTCCGCTGGGCCACGTAGAGCGGCACGCCGTAGTGCTGGAACATCCGCTGCAGCGGCTCCAGATAGTCCCCGAAGCCTCTGGCCGCCACGGCGAGGTCCCGCCAGCGGCAGCCGGATCTTGCCAGCTCCAGGGCCTTCGCCGCAGCCAGCTCACATTCCTCGGAGATGTTCTGGGCGCGGAAGAGGGAGATCCTGTTTTCGGGATCCTTCTGCGTCTCGCTGGTGAAGCCGAAGAGCGCTTCGCTGAGCCTTTGCAGCTCCGGGGCGCGGCGGGATTCCTGTTCCTTCAGATGGTGCAGCGAAACCGGCACCGCGTGACCTGCGCAGCGCTTCTTCAGCTCCGCCACGGTGCTGCGCTGCGCGCCGTAGAGCTCGCTGCCCCCCTCGGGCGCGTCCAGAGTGAGGTAGAGGCTGACCTCCGCTCCCAGCTCCAGCAGCGTCTCCAGCACCGCCAGCTCCTGTTTTGTGAAATCGGTGAAGCCGTCCAAATAAAACCTTGCTCTGGGAAGGCTGCTCTCCGGCAGCTGCTGATTCAGCCGTGTCAGCCGGTCGGAGGGATCGGCGCCGCTCTGGGCCGCCACAGCGTCATAGCTTGCGAGGATCAGAGCCAGATCCCGCAGCTTGTCACCGAGGTAGTCATCGCACTGCTCTGCGGTCTGCAGGAGGGTGTCAGGGTCGGCACACGCCAGCTTCAGTTCATCCACCGCCAGCAGCAGGGACTGCTGGGTCTGGGCTCTTCTGGCCGCGCTGCTGTAGAGCTTCAGTCTCGGTGCGATCTGGCCCAGGGCTCTCGCCATGCACAGCAGCCGTCCGCCCTGATCCAGCATGGGCGCCGCGCTGCCGCCAAGCTCGTCTGCGACCTTTCGGGCGAGACCGGTGAAGCTCAGCACCTCGGCGTAGAGGCTGGCGCTGTCGCCGCAGACCAGACCCAGCTCCCGCTCGCACTCGTGGCTGTACTGCTCCGGCACCAGCAGCAGATTTCCGCCCTGTTTCCCGGAAACCCGCTCCTTCAGGGTCTGCATCAGGCTGGAGGTTTTCCCCGCCCCGGCAGGCCCATAATAGATATGCAGCATGGCCGTTCTCCCTTCGTGAGATTTTTCCTCATTGTATCACATTCGGAGGCAAATTGATAGTGCGGAGTTGGGAGCTGTAATGGTTCAAATTTTAGTTTATCGCTCTCTTTGTGTAGGGCGGGGACCTGTGCCCCGCCGTTGATCCGGCAGTACATTCGACGCGGCGGGGCAGAGGTCCCGGCCCTACAAAGAACGAGCGTTAAACTCCAATTTACCGCTGAAATGTGAAATCTCTTTTTAAACTCCACACTCCACACTCCAAACTCCACCCTGAACAGAAAAGCCCCTCGCCGCAGAGGATCCGCAGCGAGGGGATGATGAATTTGATTGGCTCAACCCGCGTCCTTCTGATACACGCCGGAGCCCATGAACATGGACACGCCGGGCTCGAAGTGGCCGGGGGTGACGGTGACGTTGCCGTAGGCGGGGATGTCCTCGGCAGAGGCGGTGTAGGTGATGCCGCCGAGGAAGGTGTTCTGATCCTCGTAGAAATACTTGTAGAAGAACCGCACCACGGGCAGGGTCTCACCGGTGAGATTCATGATGGTGACGCTGCCGTCGCTGTTGTCCACCAGCAGCACCTGATCACTGGCGAAGGGGAGCGTATCCACCTTGGCCACCACGCGGGAGATCAGATCCAGCACCTCGCCGGAGTTGTACTTGTGGCGGTTGGCCTCCAGCACCACGCAGGACTGGTGGGCGGGGAGGTTGGAGATCTTGAAGCTGACCGCGGTGGAGTCGCCCACGCGGAACACATACTCGGCGTACTGGATGGCCTGGTCGCTGTCATTGAAAAACTGCATGGCCAGAACGTTGCTGACCTCTTCGTCGGAGCCGTCCTCGATGAAGTAGCCGTCATAGCCGGCGGCCAGGGTGGAGAAGTGCACACCATAATCGGCGTCGTTCAGGTTGGTCCAGGGAGTTGCAGGCTCCTCGCCGGCGGCGCTGACGTCGGTGGAGACGCCGGTCTTGTTGCTGTCGCCGATGGACTCATACTGGGCGATCTTATCCTCGGTGAGCACGGTGACGTCGTCGTCGGCAGCATCGTCTTTGGCCTGATCCTTGTCCTTGCCGCCCTTGTTGAACAGGGAGCTGATCACGCCGCCCTCGCCCTCGGCGCTGCCGGAGCCGTTGGAGCCGCCTCTCGCGGTGAAGTAGATCACCAGCGCGATGGCCAGCACTGCCACCACAGCCACGGCGGTCCAGATCAGGGTGCTTTTGGATTTGGAGTTCACGGCTTTGACCGTTTCCTCGACCTGCCTGGCCTCCTCTTCGGGATTCAGGTCACGGCGTTCTTCGTCATTCATTTTCATTTTCCTCCTTCAGAATGCTGCGGCAGGCGGCCGGGGTGGCGCGCATCAGGTCACAGCGGTATTGGGGCTTTTTGTCATAGGTGCCGGTCTCGGTATAGATCATGGCGGCGCAGGTCCGGCAGGTGTCCTTGGCGTCGCAGGCTGCGCATTCCTTCGGCAGCCGGATGGCTTTGGCGTCGCGGCGCAGCTTCTCCCACGCCTCGGTGGGGGACATCTCACTGAGATCATACCCGGGCGTATCCATCATGGCGCACATCAGCATCCGCCCGTCCCAGGTGATCCAGAAGGAACTCTTTCCCGCGCGGCAGCGGACGCCGTCTCCCTCGCAGTCGAAGGTGGCGTCATCCTCCAGGGGGCAGTGCTGCTCCACGCTCTCGCAGTAGCGGAGCAGATCCTCACGGCCTCTCTGGAGATAGCGGATCCGGGCCTCCACCTTCGCGCAGTCTTCGGGTTCAAAGCGGTTGTTCTTCCCGATGCTGGTGGCGTCCTTTCTCAGGGGCGGGAACATATAGCTGGTGGCCTGAAGGATCAGCTTGCGCTCGTCGCTGTAGCGGATGATCTCCTCCAGATCGGAGACGTTGTCGGGGGTGACGGAGCAGTTGAGCTTCACGTTGACGCCGGCGTCCTGGAGCGCCTCGATGGCGTGGGTGACCACGGTGTGGCCGGTGGGATGCTGACACAGACGCATATAGGTCTCGTCGGAGGCACCGTAGAGGGTGATGTTGATCCTCTGGGGCGGGTTTTCCTTCAGCCAGGCCACGGTCTCGTCGTCGATCAGCGTGGCATTGGAGTTGATGCTGATGACAAATCCCATCTGCCGCAGCTTCGTATAAAGCTCCCGGAACCCGGGATAGGTGAAGGGCTCGCCGCCGGTGAGCAGCAGCAGAAGCAGCCCCTTTTCCTTCAGCTCTTCTGCGATCTCCAGCCACTCGTCCACGGTGCGCAGACGCTTGCCGCTCTTCTCCACATCCTCCGCGGACATCCGCACATAGCACATGCGGCAGTTCATGCTGCACATGGGCGTCAGCTCAAAGGTGCCGGACATGGGGATGCCCCGAATGTCGGACTTTCGGCTCAGCAGCTCGATCAGCTCGCTGGTGCCTTTTTGTGCGATCATGGCGTATCCCCCCAAACTTCTTCTTTCAGCAGATTCACGGCCCGCTGGTCCGGCGTGCAGCGAAGCATCCGGATCGGAACCTCCGCGCAGAGCCGGGAGATAATGGATATGACGCTGGAATGGGCCAAAGTGTTCCAGCGCGGCAGAATACTTTCGGAATAAATCAGGCGAAAGGCCTCCGCAGGCGGGAGGCTTTCCACGGTGTTCTCCGGCGCCTGCCGAAGGACCACGATGGAGCGGATGGGTGCAGATTCGTTGCGGAAGATCTGACTGCTCCCCGCGAAGGGGGCGCCGTAGGCCGTCCACCGGCCGTCCATCCATCGGATCAGACTGCGGTCGCCGTTGAGGATATCGGCATGTTCATACTTCTCCCAGAGATCGGCCTGGGTGCTTTTCCCGGTGCCGGAGGGCGCGGTGAACAGAATCGCCTCATCCCGATACCGCACCAGAGAGCTGTGGAGACTGACGATGCCCATGGACGCGAGAAGGATCTCCAGCTCCGAGACGTCCAGCAGCTGCACCATCCGGCGGACACTGTCGGTCCGATCCGGATAGATCCACCCGCGGACGTGGGTGGGATCGCGCTCCGAGAGAAACACGCAGGCGGCGGGCTTGGAGGACACCAGCGGCGTCCGCTCCACCAGATAGCCGCCCTCCGCCTCGTAGACCCGGGGAAGCCGCTCCTGCACCAGTCGTCCGAATTCCGGAGGCTGTCCCAGCGTATATTCTATGGTGCAGTCCGCCGGACCCGGTTCGGCAAGAAAGGGGACGCAGCTATCCTCGATCTCCAGCTCGACGGGGGAGACCACGCGCCAGCGCAGCCCTGCGATTTGCAAATAATACGTAAACTCTTCCATACTTGCTCCTGATCGCGATCATTCACGATAAAAATGCAATTTTATATTATAATTGAAAAAACCTGAAGTTGCAAGCATGAAACGGCCAAAAAAACGATAACCTCACCGGGAACTTTTCGGTGAGGTTATCGTATAACAGATCAATCAGTCGATGGGCTCGTACCACTTCATGACGTCCAGGGGATTGCGGTTTTCCTTCTCCCAGGCGACGACGTCTTCCACATCCCAGCAGGGGGGCTCGCCCTTGCCGGTCTGGGCCATCTTCAGCGTGGCCTGCTCCGCCTCGGTCAGATTGCCCTTGGCGGCCAGTTTGGAGGCGATCTCCTTACATTTGACCTTCATGATGAGCTTGAAGGGCAGCGGCAGACGGTCGATATCGAAGCGGCCCTGCTTCACAAAGACCTTCACGCCGGCCAGATCGTTCTGACGGACGCAGGTTTCCACAGAGCTGGGATAAACCGGGCTCATGCCGACCTGCACGACGGCCTTGACACGATAATCCTTGCGGATCTTGCTCAGACCCACGACCTTGCCAGCCAGCGCCCAGCCGACATAGATGACTTCCATGCCCTTGGGCAGCTTGAGACCCTTGACGGAGTAGCAGGGAATCGCGAGCTTGCGGGACATCTCTCTGGCAAGAAATTCGCAGGAACCGGTGGTGGAACTGTAGATGATCGCACTGATCATGGAATATACCCCTTTCCCATATTCGGGAAACGCCGTCGGCGCACCCTTACTTTCCATAATATTGGATGCTATTATCATACCTGTATTTGTGAGAAATGTCAATCAGAAATTGTGTTTTTTACAGCATTGTATAAGAATTGTCAGAGATTTTTCACTTGCAAGCGACGTTCCTACGCGCTATAATATAGAATGATTTTTTTATCGAATCATCACTTTCTTCGGAAGGGTGGAAACAGTATGAATGAATTGCCTGAATTCAACGGCTGGCAGGGGACCCGAGCCCTCGGCGCGGGACGCTGCGGCGAGACCTTTGAAATTGAACGGGACGACGGCTTCGGCGCTGCGGAACACGGCGCGCTGAAGCTCATCAGCATCGAGGCTACCAGCGACGCCGAGGAGACCGCCCGTCTCCGCAGCCAGCTGGAGAACATGAGCCGCGTGCTCCGTGCTTCGGAGTCCATGAGCGACAGCAAAAACGTCCTGCCCTGGCGGGATCACGCCATCCGCCGCTACGCCGACGGCAGCGGCTGGGAGATCAGTCTCAGGACCGATCTGGCGGTGCCGCTGGAGCGCTACATCCGCTCCCACACCTATGGGGAGACCGACGTGGCCCGCATCGGCGCCGGGGTCTGCAATGCGCTGGTTCTGTGCCGGGACCGCGGCATCGTCCACGGCGACGTGAAGCCGGAGAACATCTTCGTCAGCGGCGGCAACTTCGAGGGCTCCCTCGACGTCCGTCTGGGCGACTTCGGCATGTCCGCTCTGGTGCAGGACGCCGCCGGGGACTTCGCGGCCCCCGAGGTGCTCTGCGGGGAGGCTCCCAGCGCCGAGAACGACGTCTACTCCGTGGGCATGGTGCTCTACTGGATGCTCAACGACCGGCGGATCCCCTTCGCGCCGCTGCCCCCCGAGGGCGTGAGCGGCTCGGATCTGGCCATCGCGAGAGATATGCGCCTGAGAGGCGACCCGATGCCCAAGCCCCTGCACGGCAGCGCTGCTCTGCAGGCGGTTATCATGAAGGCCATCTCCGATCAGCCCGCCGACCGGTATCAGACCGCCGAGGCGCTCCGGGACGCGCTGCTGAACGCGGTGCACCGTCCCTCCGCAGCTGCGGCCTCCGCTGCTGCAGCCGGAGCGGCTGTGGTGGCAGGAACCGCCGCTTCCTCCAAGCCTGCCAAGGCGTCGAAATTTGAAAAAGTCAAGCCTGCCAAGGCCGCAAAGCCTCAGGTGGAAGAGGACGAGGATGACGGCGAGGCCACCGGCGGCAAGGGTCTCAAGATCGCCGCCTGGGTCATCGGCGCCATTGCCGGCATCGCCCTGATCGCGCTGCTGGCCTCCGTGCTCTTCGGCGGCGGCGGCAAGAAGGTGGAGGACACCTTCACCCTGACCCTCTCTCTGGACGAGGCGGAGATCGCCCCGGACGAGACCCTGAAGCTCATCGCCGAGCTCCGCGACCAGAACGACAACAAGGTCACCAATCCGGACATCACCTGGCGCAGCAGCAACAGCCGCATCGCCGAGGTGGATGACAAGGGCATCGTCACCGCCGGCGACGAGGGCACCGCCAAGATCACCGCCGAGTGCGAGGGTCAGACCGCCGAGTGCAAGGTCACCGTCACCAAGGACGCCATCAAGATCACCAACGTGGAGCTGGATACCACCGCTGCCGAGCTGAAGGTGGGTGAGGAGCTGACTCTGAACGTGAAGCTCACCCCCGAGGACGCCAAGGATGACAACATCAAGTGGTCCAGCAGCTTCACCCGCGTCGCCACCGTAAAGGACGGCGTCGTCAAGGCTGTGGGCCCCGGCGAGACCACCATCACCGCCAGAGCCAACGGCCACTCCGCCACCTGCAAGGTCACCGTCAAGCCCACCGCCGAGATCCGCAGCGTCAGCTGCCCGACGGGAAGCGTCTCCCTGTCCAACACCGGTGCCTCCGCCACCGTCACCTTCACCGTGACTGGCTCCGATCTGGGCACCGTGGCCAACTCCGCCAAGGTCTACCCGGTGGACGGCAGCGTGGTCCAGGTGGGCGCCCTCCAGCGCTCCGCCGGCACCAATGCCGATACCTACACCGTGACCCTCACCGGCCTCAAGGAGGGTGCCACCACCGTGGCCTTCGAGATCACCGACGGCAACGGCGTGGCCCATTCTGCCACCTGCTCCGTGACGGTCAGCGTCCCCGCGACGCCCACCGTGGTGCCCACCGCCGCACCCACCACGGCTCCCACCGTGGAGCCCACCGCCGAACCCACCGAGGACACCACCGTCCCCGAAACCGAGCCCAACGACAACGGCGAATAAGCCGAAACCCAATCAAAACCACCCAGCCCGGCAGAATTCCTGCCGGGCTGGGTTATGCCATTTGAATTTACATAATATATATTACGTAAATATTAGTCATGAAGATAAATTGGAGCTTAACGCTCGTTCTTTGTAGGGCGGGGACCTGTGCCCCGCCGCGTCGAATGTACTGCCGGATCAACGGCGGGGCACTTACTCCCCGCCCTACGGTGTTCTTTATGAATACCCCGATAAACTGGAATTTGAATTCCCTTCACATCTCGCAAAAACGCTAATATAATCTTGACAATTCAAATTCAGGGGTATAGAATAATCTTGTAAAACTACGGTTTCCGGCGCGAAAGCACAGACCAGGCGGCTTCTTTTTTTGCGTCGAAACTCGCATAAACGCGAACTTAGGAGTGATCTATGGAGCTGGAATGCATGACGCCCGCTACCCAGGTGCGGGACTATCTGGCGCTGCCGCGGTTCCTGCTGGGGCTGGACTTGAACGCTACGGAAACCCTGGTGTATGTGCTGCTGCTGGACAGGCTGCGGCTCTCCCAGCGTGACAGCAGATGGCAGGACGAGCAGGGCCGGGTCTACTGCCTCTACCCGGTCTCAGAGCTGGCGGAGGCTTTGGGCAAGAGCAGGACTGTCATCAAGGAGGCGCTGGCGGCTCTGGAAAAGCGGGGGCTGCTGCTGCGGCGCCGAACCGGCGGCAACGCGCCCAATCACATCTCTCTTTATCTGCCCCCCAACGGCCGGAAAACTGCCCTCTTGACAGCCGGAAAACCGGCCATCCCGGAGGTCAGAAAACCGTCCCCAAGTAAAATAATAAATAATAAAACTACCAGTAAATCTACGGAGCAATACGCGCCGAGCAGCTTTAAGCACTATGACTGCGGGGAGGATGTGAGTCTGTGACAGAACAAAGAAAACAGGAATTGCAGGAGACGGAGTACGTCGGGCCGGACGGGCTTATTTGGTGCAGCCTCTGCCATACGCCCAGACAGCGGCGGATCCACATCTTCAACACCGATCAGGTGGTGTTCGTCCTCTGCGACTGTCTGGAGGCGAAACGGGAGGCCGAAGAGGCGGCGATGAAGCAGCGGGAGCTGGAGACAAAGGTGCGCAGACTCCGTGCCGCCGGGCTGGCAGACCCCACCATCCGCGCCTGTACCTTCGAGAACGATCAGGGCTTCAATGGCCCGGAGCTGGAGAAAATCAAGATTTATGTAAACCAATGGCCGGAGATGCGGCGGCGGAATCTGGGGCTGCTGCTCTATGGCAGCGTGGGGACCGGAAAGACCTATCTGGCGGGCTGCGCGGCCAACGCTCTGGTGGAGCAGGGGGTGCCGGTGATGATGACGAGTCTGAGCCGGATTCTGGGTAATCTCACCGGGGTCTATCCCGACCGGCGGGAGGAATATCTCCGGGAGCTGGATCGGTACGCGCTGCTGGTACTGGACGACTTCGGCACCGAGCGGGCCACGGACTTTGCCATGGAGCAGATCTTCAACGTGGTGGACGGCAGAGTGCGCTGCGGAAAGCCCATGATCGTCACCACAAATCTGAATCTCTCTGAGCTGCAAAAGCCGAAGGATCTGGCCCACGAGCGGATCTACAGCCGGATCCTGGAGCGCTGCGCCCCCATTTGCGTCAACCGGATGAATCTCAGAAAGCGCAACGCCGCCGAGACCCTCCTGGAGGCAAAGGCCCTGCTGGGATGAGGAGCGTGCGGCGGTCACAGAATGGAGCTTCGCTTTCCGTGTGGAGTTAGGCGTGTGGCGTGTGGAGTTTAAGCTGAGAGATCACATTCAGCGGTAAATTGGAGTTTGTCGGGGCGTCTTAAATGATTCACCGTAGGGCGGGGACCTGTGCCCCGCCGTTCATCCAACACCATTCCCAATGC
>CADCQK010000090.1 GCA_902803575.1 Oscillospiraceae bacterium | reverse complement strand
CACCGGCAATGTAAGTTCTTTCAGCCCGGTACAATTCCGGAACGCGTTTTCTCCGAGAGACGTTACCGTATCCGGGATCGTCACCGCGTAGAGATTGCTGCAGTTTGCAAATGCAGAGCTCGCAATGGACGTGATATTCCCCTGCATGTCGATGGAGTAGATGTTTCCCGCGTTCTCCTCCGTCCACGGGTGACTGGTCATTGCACCGCTGCCGCTGATGGTGAGCTCGCCGTTGTCGTAGAGTACGTAGCTCAGGTTATCGCCGCAGCTGCCCTGCTCCAGTACGGCGCCGCGGGCCCAATGGGCATAGAGCGTTGTCCCGGAGGCCGCGCAGACGTCCTCTTCCGTCACCTTCGCGCCGCCGTTGGCCGCAGTGTACCAACCCTGGAACGCATAGCCGTAGCAGGAGGGCGTCGGCAGCCAGCCGTAGGCCGCGCCGGTGTCATAGGTGCAGCTGTCTTTCTCGCAGTAGCCACCGTTGGCGTCAAAATAGATCACCGAGGTACTCCCCGTCGGATCCTCAACCGGCGTCTCCCAGGGCTGCGTGATGTGCCGGTCACCCTCGACCATCTTGAATTCCGCGCCCTTGGTGGGGATATCCGTTGAGATCTTGTAGGATTCTACCGGCTGGCCATTCAGCCAGTAGATGGGGTTTCCAAAGAATCCTTTGATTCTATCTATGAACTCCATCCAGTTGGTGTATTTCTTCAAGTGGTCCCCGTAAATCCAGTCTCCTTGTTTCGTCAGATACCAGTCATGTTTGTAACCATTGTAGTATTTCCCGACACATTCTACGACCGATCCTTCCAAGGCTGTTTTATGTTTGGAAGTATCTTTCCCATTCCACTTTTCATAGGGGGCGATGCGGCACGGTGCGGCTGAAATCACCTTATAGTTTCCGCTGGCCTCCTGATCCGGCATCACCTGAAACAGATTTACATACTGCGTTGTGTTGGTCTTGTCGTCCACGCTGTAGGTCGTATCATTTCCCATGGCATCGGAAAGGCACACCTTCCAATAGAAGATCCCCTCATCGTTGGTAATGTTAAAATCGTTCAGATGCACGTCGATCGTAATCGGCACGTCTGTGTCAGGCTGAAACGCTCCGATCGTGCCGGGAAACGGTTTGCCCTGCTCCTCGGTGTCACCATATTTCCAAACAACCGCCTTCGCTTCCGAAATCGCATGGTCGTCCCGCGCATTCAGCGTGATCTTAAGATCGTGGTTTTCATCCGGCTCAGAGCAAAACACCTTGTTTTCCACGATCGTCGGCGCAGCCTTGTCGATGTAATAATCGTAAGTCATCTCGTTGGGATCCGGGTTCGGCCCGGGTTCCCAATAATTCTGCGTATAAGAAATACCAAAGTGCAGATGAACGCCGAATGCCCAGCCGGTTCCGCCAACTTTGCCGATTACCTGGCCGCGCTCAACCGCTGCATCTTCATAGATGTCCGCAGGAATGCTGCCTGCCTCCAGATGCGCATATTGATAGGCCCGGCCATCTACGCCAATAATGACCACACCGCAGCCAAAGCCGCGGCAGCCATTGGGGCAGGCGTTCGCCTCGTCTTCGTTATCGTGATGATCTGCACACTTGAAGACGAACTTCACCGTGCCGTCCATAGCCGCGACAACCTCAGCGCCTGCTATGGATTCATCATTAATATCAATTGCATTTTTGTTGTGATACCCCTGACTTAAATGAGTATGTCCCGGCACCGGCCATAGCGGGTTCGTCTCCTCCTCTGCCTCTGCCTGCGTGGTGAGCGCCGGAATCAGCGCTGCCACCAGCACAAGCATCATCACAAGACTGATCCATCTCTTTTTCATGGTTCCTCTCCTTTTGATTTTATGATTACAGTGTTTAATCACAATATTTAGTTTTGATTATATCGTACAATGGTACCAGCGTCAAGACAGCCATCCGAAAACCCGGCTGCGTTTCTGGCGCATTGTTTCTTCCGTTCCCGATCATTTTTAAAACGAAAAAGAGACGAACCGAAGCTCGTCTCTTTTTGTCACGGCGGGAATCATCGGGATCTGTGCAGAACAGGCTCCCGGTGTCTTTGCAGCAGCGCCGCCTGTTACATCCGGTCGGGTGCGTCAAAGAATTTCTCCATGGCGCGAATCGCCTCGGCCATGATCTTCGGATCTGAATATCTGTGATCCGCGTTGGCCGCCGGAAGGAATCGGATGCCGTTCTGATACGCAAAGGTCTGCCCTGCCGTAAAAGGCACCACCTCGTCCTTTCTGCCATGGAGAATCAGGATGTCGCCGGCAAAGGGCGTGAAGTCCATGGTCATGATGTCCGCCTGCTTCAGGCTCTCCGCGAACGTCAGGTCGACGGGAATCTTCCGGTCGAACCCCACCTCTGCCACCTTGCCGGCGTTCAGCTGCTCCTGTGCCTCCGCGGCCATGATGGAATTGGTCAGCACCTGATGCATGTTGACCGCCGGGCACCGCAGGGCGATCCTCCGAAAGGGATTGCCGGAGGTGATGATGTAGTTCAGCAGCAGATAGCCGCCGAAGCTGGTGGCACAGGCGTCCAACTGCACATCCGGGTAAGTCTTCTGCAAATAGTCCACCATCACGGCGAAGTACTGCAGGCAGTCGGATAATCGCAGGAGCTCCCCTTTGTCAGAGCCGTGGCAGGGCAAGTCGAACGTAATCACCGCCGCCCCCTCGTGATGGGAGCACAGTTCCTTTGCAAACCGCGCCGCCGCCCGGTTGTCCCGGTGACCGCCGAAGCCATGGGCAAAGAGCACCACCCGATCCGGGACGGCCTCCGAATTGCAGATCCGCTTGCAGCCGATGCTGCATCCGCTCTGCTCGATTTGAAAATAAGATTCTGTCAGCATATGTATTCTCTCCGTGTTTTTCTCACCGGCATCCTCGCCAAAATCGCTCACACCGGCTGATGGGACCAGTATAGGCGGTTTCCATTTGAAATTGGTCTCCTGGCAAGCGACGTTTTGCATCCCGTTTTCAGCTCCGCTCTCCCGATGCCGCTCCCCCGTTCTTCCGCCCCAAATCAAAGCAGTCGCTTTGATTTGGCATTTTTAAAATGAAAAAGAGACGAGCCGAAGCTCGTCTCTTTTGTCCTGGTGGAGATAAGCGGGATCGAACCGCTGACCTCTTGAATGCCATTTGTCAGATGGTTTTCCTGGATAACGCGGAAATATCCATTTTTCAATGATTTGGGCGCAACTTCGCAAAAACGATATTTTACTCAAATACGGTTATTTCCGCCTTTTATATTTTGCAAATGTTCTGGAAAATGTTCTGAAAAATCAAGCTGTGCTGTCTGTACAGTTGGTGCTGCACACAATCTCCTGAAGATGAAAAAACACCCCGAAGTCACCGGGACTTCGAGGTGTTTTGGGTTTTCATCGGAAGCGTTATCCGATTTTCATGGTGACGGCGTTGGTCATAGCGGTGTTGCCGTCGGCGTCGGTGACGATGCAGCGAACCGCGCGGCCGTTTTTAGCCGTGGTCAGTTTGGTGGTATAGACCGCTTTTGTCACGGAGCTGTTCGTCCAGTTCGTTCCGTCATCGCTGATCTGCCACTGGTAGGTCAGGCCGTTGCCTTCCGCCACCACCGTGAAGGACGCGGTGGAATTCACCTTGCCCACATAGTTCTTCGGCTGGGTGGTGATGGCCGGGCCGGAGAGCTTCATGGTGGCAGCTTCGCTGGTGAGAGAATTGCCGTTTTCATCGGTGACGATGCAGCGCACCTGACGGCCATTCTTAGCCGCCGTCAGCTTGGTGGAATACTTCGCAGTCTTGACGGAGCTGTTCGTCCAGTTTTCTCCGTCATCGCTGATCTGCCACTGGTATGTGAGGCCGTCGCCGGTCGCCACCACCGTGAAGGAGGCGGTGGAGTTCACCTTGCCCGTGTAATTCTTGGGCTGGGTGGTGATGCTGACACCGGTGCTCTGAATCTTCATGGTGGCCGCCGCGCTGGTGACCGTGTTTCCGCTCTGATCGCTGACGATGCATCTGACCTGACGGCCGTCTCTGGCAGCGGTGAGCTTCGTGGTGTAGACCGCAGCCTTCACAGAGCTGTTCGTCCAGGTCTTGCCGTTGTCGTCGCTGACCTGCCACTGGTAGCTGAGATCCGCACCCTCTGCCACCACCGTGAAGGATACGGTGGAGTTCAGCTTGCCCGTGTAATCCTTCGGCTGGGCGGTGATGGTGACGCCGGAAATGCGCATCACAGCGGCCTGGCTGATGACGCTGGCGCCGTACTGATCCGTGACCACGCAGCGCACCATGCGGCCGTCCTTGGCGGCGGTCAGCTTGGCGGAATACTTCGCTGCCTTCACGGAGCTGTTGGTCCAGCTGGCGCCGTTGTCATCGCTGATCTGCCACTGGTAGGTCAGGCCCTCACCCTCTGCCGCAACTGTGAAGGTGGCGGTGGAGTTCGTCTTGCCCGCGTAATCCTTGGGCTGGGTGGTGATCTTCAGCGTGGACACGCGCATCACGGCAGTCTCACTGGTGACGGAGAAGCCGCTCTCGTCCGTGACAACACAGCGCACCATACGGCCGTCTCTGGCGGCGGTGAGCTTCGTGGTGTAGACCGCGGACTTCACGGAGCTGTTGCTCCAGGTCGCGCCGTTGTCATCGCTGATCTGCCACTGGTATTTCAGCCCATCGCCTTCGGCCGCCACGCGGAAGGTGGCCACGCTGTCAGCCGCGCCGCTGTAATCATCAGGCTGGGTGGTGATGACCACGCCGCCCTGCTGCACATAGGCGAAGGAGCCGATCTCCTCCAGCGCACTGTTGGTGCCGGAGAGCATGAGATAATAGGTCTTGCCGTCCTCCAGGCGCATGGGATAGGCCGTGAACTGCACTGCATCATTCACAGCGGTCTTCTGGTCGATATAGACGATGTTCTCGTCGCTGGGGGTGGTACTTCCCTCCAACACCAGCAGCACATACTCGTCACCGACGGTCAAATCCGTGCAGGCCACCTCGACCTTGTTCGCGCCGGGGTAGAAATCATCATAGGTCTTGTCTGCCACGGTTGTGGTCTCGGCCGTGATGCCCTCCACCGAGAGCGTGACAGACGCTTTCTCTGTCTGGAGATTATACACGCCTGCGCTGGCCGCGAAGCACACCGTGGTGAGCACCACCGCGAACAGCAGCACGCCGAGGATCCGAAGGATATTCTTTTTCACAGAATTCACCTCTATAGCTTCTATCTGATGTGTCATTGACTCAATAAATAATTCATACGTTTCCGTGAGACACAAGGAATTGCAAAGTACGCTTCCCCGCGTCGAAAACAGTGGTTTGTCCGACAGGAGCAGAGCGCCCCGTCCTTTACGCCGCCAGATCCTTTACCCAGAGCTCACGCAGCGGCGTCATCGTTCCCTGCTGCATGACAAATGCCTTAATACTGGTGACATTGTCGCCGTAGGAGACTGTCAGATCCACGCTTTCGGATGGCGCCACATCGCCGTTCATCGTCTCAATGGCGACCATCTTTCCGTCGTCACTGAAAGCAGCGAGCATGAAGGAGACCGACGAATCCGTGGCCGTGCTGTTGGTCAGGGAGACCGTGGCACTGGTCTCTGTGCCGGAAACATACTCAACTGCGTAATCCTGAGAGATGGCGATCATGCCCATGTTGACGTTTTCCTGAGGCGGGGGAACGGGCATCCAGTCACTCCACATGGTTTCGTAACCGCGGGCAGAGAACTGGATTCGCCACCAGCCCTGGGGAACCTCCCAGGCATAAGCGCCTTCGGCGTCGGTCAGGAGGGGGTTGTTCTGGGAGTACTCTTCAGCATCCCAGACCTCTCCGTACTCCGAATCGGCAGGCTTGTTTGACCAGAAGTTCGGGTCCTCCTCATCCCAGAGGATGCAGTAGGCGGTCACCGTGACGCCCGGCAGCGGTTCTCCGGTGAGAACGTCATAGACATAGCCGCTGGGGTCGATGATCCAACGCGTATACGTTCCGTCGCCGAGGGCGTCGTACTGGGCCACCTGATCGTCTATGCCCTTCTGCGCCCAGTTGATCAGTGAGTTCGTCACGATTCCAAACAAAGCGCCTGCTGCAAGGCCAGCGACAAAACCAACCGGACCGCCGAGGGCCGCTCCGACCATGGCCCCGACCTTGAGGTTCACGGCAGTTTTCAAAATCGGCTGGGCCACTCTCACAACGCCAAGTGCATTGTTTTCCCATTCAAGGACCTTGAGATCCCGCAGCGCGGATGCCTTGTCCGCCTCGGACATATTCGAGCTTTCGATCCGCTCTCTCGCTTTCTGAATGTCGGTGGCATGCTCCTGGTACTTGATATATCCCTTGCCGATGCCAAACGCTGTGCTGACTGCGGGGCCGACTACGCCATCGGGTACAACGGCTCCGCTCGTTTCACTGATGAGATACTCAAGGGCTTTCGTCGTGCCGTACTTGACGACCTCTTCATAGACGGCTCCCCCTGCAGAGTCTCCGTCAAATACGATATAACGGAAGCTCGCGTTTTCTTCGTCATGGATGACGATCGTGTCAACGCCGTTGGTTGCGACCTTCTCACCGTAGTTGAAGATCATTTTTGCGAGAAGCTTTGCAAATGCTTCTCCGCCGGACATCAACTGCGCATCGGAAGAATCGCCGCTTTCAATTCCCTGGGCCGCGAGATAGTCCTCGACGGACATCGCGGTAAACTGCATTCCGATGGTCGTGCCGTCTTCCAGCGTATAGTCGAAGGAGAGGGCGCTTTCGGTCTCCTCCTTGATCGTGTAGTCACCGCTGCGGAAGAATTCAGACAGCTCATCAAACTGGATCTCAGCCGTCGCCTCGTCCTCGGAGACATACCGGTTGTACGAGACATTCAGCACACCGGGAACATAGTTCGGGTCCGTTTTGTCGAAGTAGCCCTCCGCAATGTACTCGCCGGGCTGTCCGGTGGGGAACGCCTGCATACGCTTGACCACACCGTTTTTCATGCTGCTGACATAAACGCTGCCCAGCGCCTCCGGATTTTCAAATTCCAGCACGAACTTGAAGGGATTTCCCGGAACAAAGGTGTTGGTCAAACGGGTGCCGCTGGCGCTCAGCAGATCCACGGGCTCATCGCCGTAGTGATACATGACGAACTTCGTCAGCACGGGCGCGCCGGCCTCGTAAAGAACCGAGGTGCTGCTCTCTACGGTTTCGTCGCGCTCCAGACGTGCGGTGATGGTATAGCTGCGCCCGGAAACTGGCGTATCCGCCAACCGGATCTTGGCGGAGAAGCTGCCGTCCAGTCTGGCACGAACCGAGCCTGCGGGCTCGCCGTCCACCAGGAATACAATGGTCTCACCGCCGGAGCTCAGACCGTTCACCGTCACTTCGGATGCGCTGGTCTGGTTGGGCGCGGTGACCTTCAGAAGTGGCGCATCCAGATACAGCATGCCGATGGCGTCGGACTTTGCCTGCCCCTTATACACATAAGTCATTACCGCGCTGACCGCTACTTTACCGGCCTCAACCGGCGTCAGCGTGAACCGCAGCGTATCGGAGATCGATGTTACCGGCACCGTCAGCGTGTGCTCGTACTCATCATATTCATAGTTGTCGATCCGTTTTCCGTCCAGAATGACGCCATCCTCCCAGATCTCCAGATTCTCAGTGAATCGGATGGCGAGCTTCTTGTCAAAGACACTGGAGAATCGATCGTCGCGCACTTTATAGTTCAGCGTGACGGGAATGCTGCCGGAGACCACTGCATTCTCGGCTACCGTGGAAGTGAGCGAGGAATTCTCCATATCGATCGCATAGTCCTCATAGGAGCTTCCTGTGTCGGAGAACGGCTCAAAGGTGATCAGGTTCCAGATGGCGTGGTTTGCAGCTGCGGAGTTCAGACCGCCGCAAATCACAAGGTCATCCGAGCAGTATCCAAAAGCCCCTTCCCCGATCTTCGTGACCGTATTCGGGATGGTCACACGGGTGAGGTTCTCCAGGTAGTCGAACATGTAACTTGAAATCTCGGTGATACCGCTGCCGATGACAATGGTGTGAATCTGATCTTCGCTCCACCAAGGCTCTTCCGTGATCGCCCCGGTGCCGGTGATGGTCAGGATGCCGGTATCCATATCAAAGACGTAAAACGCGTCGTCGCCGCACATGCCTTCCTGCCCGTTTTTCACGGAGTCCACACAGGAAACATTCCCAAAGCAGTTGGAATCGTGGGCCAGCGACCACCAGGTTCTGGCTCTGCCGGCATAGTTGACCGTTTCTACCCAGCAATCCCGGAAAGCGTTTTCACCGAAGGCAGCCACACTGGCGGCCGCCGTCAGTCGGCGCAGATCGCAGTTGGCAAATGCATAGCTGCCGATGCTGGTCACGCCGTCCTTGATGTCAACGAACTGAATGATATGCCGGACACAATCCCAGGGAGCATCCTTCTGCTGCTCAAAGTTGGGCATCTCCCCTTTGCCGGAGATCGTCAGAACGCCGGTGTTGGAATTGAAGCTCCAGGTCATGCCGTCGCCGAAGGACTCCGTGACGACGGGATAGTTGCTGTAGAACGTATTAAACCACTCAACGTCTCCATCCAGCATCCGATACCAATCGATCATTTTACCGCTGAAGTAGACCTTGTTTGCCTCGCCGAAAGCCTCTTTCTCAATCTCAGTCACAGTGGCGGGAATCGTAATGCTCTCAAAGTAGCAATCATAGAACGCATACTTTGTGATGCTGGCAGCCCCGTCTTCCATAATGACATCACGAATCAGTTCCCGGCTGTAGTACCAAGGAACTTCCTCTTTGCTCTGCCAATCCTGCATGCTCCCGGTACCGGTGATGGTCAGCTGATGTGCTTCATAATCGATTGCGAAGCGCAGGTTTTCTCCGCAGACGCCCTCCGCAGTCTGATCGCTGCTGTGCAGTTCGCTGTACCAGCCTGTATTGTCTTTGACCATCTGATACCATGCGAAGGTACTTCCGCCATAATTCACCGTTCCGATCCAGCTGAAGGCATTGTTTGCCGCAGTGGTCACGCTCTCGGGAATCGTAATGCTGTCACAATAGCAGCCTGCAAATGCGTAGGGGGAAATGCTCGTTACGCCATCCTCCAGAACAATCGTGCGAATCTGGTCGCGGAAGGAATACCAGGGAACTTTGGTATCATCCGTCCACTGCGCCATGTCACCGGTTCCGGAGATGGTCAGCATGCCGGTGGAAAAAACCAGCGTATAGGTGAGGTTATCACCGCAGCTGCCCTCGGCATTTTCACCGCTGCTGTGCAGTTCGCTGTACCAGCCGGTGTAGCTTCCCAGCATCTGATACCATGCGGCTGTTCCTCCGGCATAATAAACCGAATCCGCCCAGCCAAAGGAGTTTGCCGAAATGGTGGTCACACTGGCAGGGATCGTAATGCTGTCAAGATCACAGCCGCGGAAAGCATATTGAGAAATGCTCGTTACGCCATCCTCCAGGACAACCGTGCGGATCTGGTTTCGCACTTCATACCAGGGCACCTTGGTCTCATCCATCCAGCGCGCCATGGCGCCGGTGCCGGAGATGACCAGTCTTCCGTCGGAAAAGTCCAGCGTATAGGTGAGGTTGGTGCCGCAGCTGCCCTCTGTCGTCTGATCGTTGCTGTTCAGGTTTTCATACCAGCCGGTATAGCCTTCGACCATCCGATACCAGGCGATGGTGCTTCCGCCGTAATAAACCTCATGGACCCAGCTGAAGGAGCCTTCTGCTATGGTGGTCACACTGACAGGAATCGTGATGCTTTCAAGCTCACAGCCTGCAAACGCGTAGCGGGAGATGCTTGTGACTTCCTCCCCCAGGGTAACCGTGTGAATCTTATCGCGGAAGCGATACCAGGGCACTTTGGTCTCGTCCCTCCAGCGGGGCATGGCGCCGGTGCCGCTGATGGTCAGCGCGCCGCTGGTAAAGTCCATCGTGTACGTGAGGTCTGCGCCGCAGGATTCGGAAACAGTCGTACCGTCGCAGAGCAGTTCCGAGTACCAGTTGGTATCCTCGAACATCGTATACCAGGTCAGCAGATTTCCGCCATAACGCACGGTGCGTACCCAACTGAATGCATCTTCGCCTGCGGACGTGACCGATGCGGGGATCGTGACATCCTGCAGATTGCAATCACAGAAAGCGCGGCTCCCGATGCTGGTCACGCCGTCCTCGATCACAACGGTATCAAAGCGATCTCTCACCGGATACCAGGGAACCTCTTCTTCGCTCTCCCACTGGGTCATGGCGCCGGTGCCGGAGATCGTCATCACGCCGCTGGTGAAATCCAGCGTGTAAGTCACATTGCTTCCGCTGGGCTCCGTGATGGCAGAGGTGTCGCAGCGCACTCTCGAATACCAGTCGGTATTCTCACCCAGCATTCTGAGCCAGTTGACCAGATGGCCGTCGTAATAGACCGTCCTGACCCAGTTGAAAGCTTCTTCCTCAACGGTGGTAATGCTTTCGGGCAGCGTCAGGCTCTCAATATCCCCGATTTCGGAAAAAGCATATTGGCTGATGGAGGTAACGCCATCCAGCACCGTAATGACCTGAATGTCCTCCCAATATGCGGACCAGGGAACCTCGTCCGGGGAATCCCAGTGATCCATTTCACCTGTGCCGGAGATTTCCATCTCGGCCGTGTCCAGGTTTAATTCAAACTTTACCTTGTCTCCGCAGCTGCCCGAAACGATCTCGCTGGAGGCAAGACCCATCTTTCCGGAAACGTCACCCATGCCCGTGCTCTTGGCGGCCACGGCAGGTGTCGGAAAGAGGGAGATGCACATAGCGATCACAAGCAGCAAGCTGATGATTCTGCCTGTTTTTTTCATACTTTCGTCTCCTTAGAATTATGGAGCGGCGGCGATCCGCACTTCTCCGTGATTCGCGTTTTGCGAAAGGCGGCGTTTTTGATGGGTTTTCTCCATCCGGATGCCAAATGTTCTGGGGAACGCCCGCCCCGGAACATTTCAAAACGATGATGGCTGCATTCGCTGCATCGCACTCCTCCAATTCATTTGTTTTTCACTGAAATCAAGGTTTTGTGATGATATTTATTCTTCCACAGACCGGAAGATAATTCCTGTCCAATGTAAAAATCGCCGCAGTGTCTGCGGTCGTCTCGGTTTCGAGAACCGCTGCTGCGCTTCCGGGAGCCGGCGTTTCCGCCCGAAGGAGGGTGACCATCCTTCCCTGCGCATAGACTGCAAGAAGGTTCTGCCCCTCCGCCGAAAAGCGCTGGAGCGGAAGGTAGCACCGAAGGAGCTGCCGGGCCGGATCCCGCAGGGCGGTGATCCCGTTTTGCCGAACCGGTTCCACAGTCGGGGTAATCTGCACGCTGCCGGAAGCGGAGCTCTCCGCCGCGCTCTCGGCTGCGTAATCCGGCATCAGGCGGTTTCCGGGAGACATCAGCGCCGTGTTCCCGCTTTGCCCGGCGGAAACGGTCATTCCAAAGGGGCCGAAGGCACAGCTGCCGGTGAACAGGATCCCCGGGGCGTCGCCTGCGCCGGTGATCGCGGCGGCGGCGTTCAGCTCCAGCTTGTCCGCCCGGATGCCCGCGCCGCTGGCGCAGTTGGCAGCATTGGTATCGCCGCCGGAAACGGTGAGTACAGAGCCGCTGTAAAGGGAGGCCGCGCTCCCCCACATGGGGCAGTCGATGCCGATGCCCGCGGCACAGGAGTCGCTCATTGCGCAGCCGCCGGTGACCGTCACGCCGGATTCGCTGATATCACTCAGGCAGAGATCACCCTGGACGTAGATCCCGTCTCCGCCGTAAGCGCCGTCTCCGCCGCGGATGCTGAGGCCGCTCCCCTCGGGAAGCAGGGTCAGATTCCCCTGCACCCAGATGCCGGCGCCGTGGTTCACCCCGTCAGAGCCGGTAATCTCCGTCCGGCCAAGGGTGCGGATCATGAGATCGGTATTGGCCCCGATGGAGCCGCCGTGATAATCCGTCAGCGTCAGGCAGCGGTCGGAAGCGCGATAGCTCCAGTGCTCCCCCGCCGCGTCCTGATCGGCTGAGAAGGCCGTCTCCCCCACCTGAATGACGGGCGCCGGCTCCTGAAGCGGGAGCACCAGATCCGTCAGATCCAGTCTCCCGAATCCGGATGTCACGTCGATGCCGGGCTTTCCGATGTCAGCGGCCGTACGGTACAGGAGCTCCACCCCCTGAGCGGGATCGGGATCCCCCTGCCCTGCCGCGAAGACCGCAGCCAGTGCCGCCGCAGCCGTAACAAAAGGCGCGGAGAAGGAGGTGCCGTTCATATACTTCATGCCGCCGCCCAGGGCAGCGCTGTAAATGGTAGTGCCGGGGGCCGCCAGCTCCACGCAGGCGCCGAAGTTGGAGGTGGCGCTGAGGGTTTCGGCGTTGCTGAGATTGGCCACCGTGACCACCCCGGGGTAGCCCGCGGGATAGTATCCTCCGGCGTCCTTCCGGTCGTTGCCGGCGGCAGCCACGATCACCGCGCCGGCAGCCTGGGCGTCGGCCACCGCCCGCTCCAGGATCTCATTGACGCCCTGGGCGCCGAAGCTCATGTTGATGATCCGGGCGCCGGAGGCCATAGCCTGCTCGAGAGCCGCCACCGTGTAGGAGACGGGCACCTTGCCGTAGCTGTCGGTGACCTGCATCGGCAGCAGGTGCACGTTTTCGCCGGTCACATCCGCGAGGATGCCGGCAACGAAGGTGCCGTGGCCGTAGGCGTCGCCCATCTCCCCCGCCGGGTTGTTGAAGTCATAGCCCGGCAGCAGCCGTCCCTGCAGCAGCGGGTGGCTGGTCTCGGCGCCGGAGTCCAGAATCGCAACGGTGATCTCCGGCAGCGGTCCGCCTGCGTAAGCTTCCTCGATCCGCTGATTCAGCGCCTCGAAGCCCAGAGGATCCGGCTCGGTGCTCCATTTGCTGAGGGATTGAAACTGCTGGGGCGAAACCTCCTCGCTGAGACGCATCTCCGTGTCCGGCGCGGCGCAGAGCACCTCCGGCTGTCGGGAGAGCCGCTCCATGGCGCGCTCCGCCGCCGCAGCATCGGAAAACTGCAGCAGATAATAGCCGTGGTATCCGCCGAAGATCTCAATGGCTTCCTCGTCCTTCGGCAGCGCCTCCGCCTTCACAATCAGACGGGAAGCCGGGAAGGCCGCGCGCTCCGATCCGCCCAGCAGCAAAACCCCTTCGGGAGTGTCATACTTTCGGTGCATCTCCGCCACACCGAGGGTGAAAACCTCCAGATCCATCTCCGCGGCAGATACGGGGAACGCTGCCGCCGTGCTCAGCAGTACAGCAGCCAGAAGCGCTGCCCGGATGCGGCGCAAATGTATTCTCATCTTGTTCATGATTCTGTCGCCGCCAGCGGGAATCGGGTCAATGGCATCATCGGTGACATCCTCCTGATCGATCACATTCATCCGGCAGAATGATTCATTCCATTTTTTATACTATTCTATAAAAAAACATCTGATATTTCAACCATAGTTTTAGGATTAACAAATAGTGCGCCCCCATCCGCCGGACGGTTTTGAATACAAAAAATGCTCCGTCAGCGAACGCTTGAATCGATCCAGCAAAATCTGTCAGCCGGTGCCCCCCTGATGCAAGGAATCACTGCATCAGGGTGTGTCTTTATTCAAACAGTTCCAGTCCGCAACAGGCTTCTGCCTCTGAAAAAGCAAATACCGCAGAAAAATCTGGGGGGATGCCCTCGGTTTTACCGGGAAACGAACGGTGCAAAATGGATGGAGCCGGACGCAAAAAAGATATGCAATCCACTCGCTTTTTACTTGTTTGATAATTCAGTTTACAAATGATATAAAAAAGTATATGATACTATATGTAGTTTATAATTACATTCTCTTCCGGGAGGTAATCCAATGAAACGATGGATCAGTACGCTATTGGCAATCATGCTTCTGCTGTCAATCAGTCCCATTCAGGCGCTGGAGCAGATTGAAGGCAGCACCGCTGTATCAGCGGAAGCACAGCTGGAACTGCCGGATACTGCGCCCGGCATTGTACAGACAGCAGTCAGTGAGGCCGCTGTACCCGAGGACTCCGTACCCGAAGCGGCAGAAGACGCGCAGCTCTCCCTTCAGGAGGAGCCCGATCCCTCCAGCTGCGGTGAAGGACTGACCTGGTTCTTTGATGAAGCAACCGGAACGCTGACCATTTCCGGGCAGGGTGCAATGACGGATTTTTCCGGCGCTGCCCAAACGCCCTGGAATGGATGGATGAGCGCGATCCGCACGATTTCTCTGGGTGAGGGTGTCACCTCCGTGGGCAACCACGCCTTTAACGGCGCAAGCGCGCTTTTGTACCTGTATCTTCCGGACACACTGGAGTCGATCGGTCATTATGCCTTTTTTGCGTGCAATCAGCTTCGTACAGCCGTGCTTCCGGACAGCGTGAAATCCATCGGCTTTCGCGCCTTTGCCAACTGCACTTCGCTGGAACAGGTGAACATCCCGATGCAGTGGACCACCTGTGCCAGCGCAGACGGCAGCACCACGGATGTCGACCACTGCGGCCGCATTTTTGAGGGATGCGCCGCTTTGAAGCATCTCGAAGTTCCGCAGGGGATCACGGCGCTGCCCGGATATGCCTTCGCCTATGCCAACAAGCTGGAGTCGATCTACCTGCCAGATTCACTGACAGAGATCAGGAACCACACCTTCTATAGCTGCACGTCATTGAAGACCGTCACCGTCCCCCAAAACGTGCATAGGCTCGGAAAATCCGCCTTCTGCTACTGCTCCGCGCTGGAAAATGTGACGCTCCCGAGCGGGTTGGAGTCTCTGGCCCTCTTTGCGTTTTACAACTGCACGAAGCTGCAGCAGATCCATCTGCCGGATACCGTATCCAGCATTGGGTACAAGTGCTTCGCCGGCTGCACGGTTCTGTCGGACATCAACCTGCCCCTCGGCTGGACCGACTGCCCCAGCAGCGCAGACGACGGAACGATCAACACAAGCTACTGCGGACACATTTTTGAAGGCTGCAAGGCGCTCAAGACTCTGACGGTGCCCCAGGGGCTGACCGTTCCCGCTTTCGGTCTGTGCTATGCCGACTATCTCGAAACCATCACACTGGGGAAAGGCATGACTGCGATCCGCAACCAGACCTTTTTCAACTGCACCAGGCTGAAGAGCGTTTCTGTTCCCGCAGGTGTAAAAACGATCATGAAGTCCGCGTTTCTCGGCTGCGCAGCGCTACAGAGCGTGAGCCTCCCGGACGGTGTGGAAACTCTCAGCCACTATGCATTTCAGGGCTGCACAGCGCTCCCGAAGATCCATCTGCCGGATACTGTATCCAGCATTGGCTTTGAGTGCTTCGCCGGCTGCACGGTGCTGGCGGAGATCAATCTGCCCCTCGGCTGGACTGACTGCCCCAGCAGCGCAACCAACGGGACGGTCAATGCCAGCTACTGCGGACACATTTTCAAAGACTGCAAGGCGCTCAAATCCCTGACGATCCCCGAGGGACTGACCGTGCCGAGCTATGGTCTGAACAACGCGAACTATCTGGAGGAAGTGACCCTTCCGGAAGACTGCAGCGCAATTCGTGCGTACACCTTCAATAACTGCGCGAAGCTGTTAAAGGTGTCGATCCCCCAGAGCGTCCGGTCGATCGAGCCCTATGCCTTTTCCGGCTGCGCCGCCTTGAACGAGCTTAAAATCGCGAACGGGTTGGAGACCATCGGGGAAAGGGCGTTTTCCGGATGCCAGGCGCTGCAGACGCTCAAGCTCCCGGACTCGGTCACCGGGATCGGTTACTACGCCTTTGCCTCCTGCACAAATCTGCGGGATGTGACCCTTTCGAAAAACTGGAACGAATGCATTTCCAGAACGGCCGGAAAAACCGGAACCTCCTTCCAGGGCGGCATTTTCAACGGCTGCAGCAGTCTCTATTCCATTCGGCTCAGCAGCACCATGCAAAGCATTCCGGAATACGCTTTCTGTAACTGCAACAAGCTGAAAGACATTTGCCTGCCGGACGAGCTGACCGCCATTCCCAAGTACGCTTTTTACGGCTGTTCCAGTCTGATGCTGATCCAAGTGCCGTCGAAAGTCACCAGTATCGGCGAGTACGCGTTTTACAACTGCAGTTCGGCTAAAATTGTGCAGATCGGAGAATCGCTGGATTCCGTCGGCAAGAATGCATTCTACAACGTTGCATCGACTGCTCCGATCTATTATGCAGGAGACGAACAGCAGTGGAACAGCATTTCGATTAATCAGAGCGGAAACAATCCGATCACCAAGGGAACTCCAAAGTTTTCAACGCCGGTCGATACTTCTTACAGAATCGTACAGGCCGACTCTCTCGGAGCCTGTTTCTATTCATCGCCTTCCGAAGTCAGCTTCAGTGACTTCTATGGCGGAAAAGTCAACTCCGGCAACCATGGATTGATCGACGTCAATTATGCCTTTTTCGGTACCGACGCAAATTCCACCTTCGTCTCCATTCCAAAAGATTCTTATATTACCCTTCGCTTCTCTCATATTCTGTATTTCCGCGCAGATTCTATCCTGTATCTCACAACGACAGGTATTGTCAACGAGCGTGCTGACCTCTACGCTGTCACGGAAAGCGGCAATCTGGTCTATCTCAGTTCGATCGTGGAAGACAAAACAGAACATGAGATCCCGGTATCAGATCCAGGTGAAGGTGTCGTCGGCTTGATGATCGTCGGCAGAGATCTGGACGGCGATTCTCCCGGCTTTGATGTGGTCGATCTTTATTTGATGACCCATGAGTCAAGCCAGGAATCAACCTTCAGCACGCGATCAACCGTGCATTTAAAACGCGGTAATACTACCAGCAATCTGCTGACTACGCCCCAGAACTTCGATCAGGGTTCCAACGAATTCGTTACGATGATCGTGACTCCCGACTGGGGCGGGCATCAGCCGGGTATGATCTCTGTTGTTCAGAGCGGAAAAACGATTCTGGAGAGTAAGGGCGGTACATTCGTTGACTTCTGTCCCGGAAACGATTTCGAGCCCATGGAACGTATTTATGCAGTGATCAAGGATGCTGACGGAAATATCGTTGAATCCCTGCATCTGAAACTGAACATCACCCCTGCAGCCTCCCGCCGCCAGGATGTGGCCTCAAGCAATTTCGTCATCACCGTATACGAAAACCGGCACGGGAACACGAGTATGACGGACAACTACCGACTCAGTGAAGAGGCCGTAATCCTGGCCGACGGCAAAAAGTATGAAACCGGAAAGGCCGGTACTGCCACCATTGATCCGCTCCAGAGCGACAGCATCACCGTTTTCAAAGACGGTTATGTGCCGCGCACGCTTACGGTTGCACAGCTGCAGCGCAGCCAGAGCGTTTATCTGCATCCATTTGCATACAAAGGCCCCGTCATCCAGGCCGTCTGGTACGGCGACACGGATGTGCGCACCGCTGACGGTGCGGTCGGTATGCTCAGTCCCCAGGCCATCACCCTCAAAGCCGAGGTCCACTGGGGCAACGCCGGAGCCCCAGTCGGAAGTATCCTTCTTGCCCAGGACAATCAGACTGTGGCTTTCAACGGCGACACCATTACCCTCGTTCTGAAGGACCACTTCCGAACCGATGAGACCATCTACATCCAGGCAACAGACCCCTCTGGCCATACCACCAAAAAGCCCCTGAAGTTCGAAGCTGCCTCGGTATCGAAGCTTCCGAACGTGCTTGACGGTGCATCATTCTCCCTCTCCGACAAATTGAAGGTGACCCTGCCGGATGATTTTACGCCCAGTTTATTTGCAGGCATGGAGTTCGGCACCGGCCTGAGCAGCATCGTTCCGGTAAACATCGAGGTTGAAAACGGCAAGGTCTATGTTGCGATCGGCCTTGACATCATCGGCTGGGACAACGAGGACGGTTTGAAAACCTTTGTCAAGAAGTTTCAGGAATCCGGGCTCACAAAGTTCAGCAGTCCGGAGAAAGTTGCCGAGACCTTTGCAAAGTTTAAAGATGGATATCGGAATGGATTAAAGAATATTAAGGGTAAGCTGGGCGTGGACGCAGACTTTTCCGTGCTGGGCTACGGCGAGGGTTACATTGACAGCCAGGGTGCGGTTCACTTCCTGGATGCGGGCATGATCTTCAACCCCTCTGTCAGCATCCACAAGGACTTCCCGTTCTCCATCTGGATCATCCCCATGTTCTTTGAAGTCGGCTTTTCCGCTGACATCACCGCCCAGCTGAATCTGTTTTTCAGCAATGCAGTGAAGGAGTTCACACCCAACGGACAGATTGCGGGCACCATCACGCTCTTCGGCGGTGTCGGGGCAGGCGTCAAATACATTCTCTATGCCTCCGGCGGTCTGGAAGGAAAGCTGAATCCCGACTGGCACATCTATCACGATGCACAGGATCATTTCACGCTCTCAGCAACCGTAAATGCCTATGCCAAAGCCGGCATTTTGGGATTTGACGGAAAATTTGAGTTCGATCCCATTTACGACGAGGTTTGGGTGGACATCCCAAAGACAAAGTCCGCGCAGACCATGCAGCTGCTTGAAGAACAGGCCGCCGGTCTCTACAACACGGAAAACTATGTCCGGGCAGACCTGTCCTATCTGGATGACGAATCCGCCTTTACGGCAAACAGCAGCGGAGGCATGTCGCTGCTGGAAGACAGCAGCGCATCCACGCAGACCATGAAGAGCAACATCTACCGCACATCCACTCCCCAGCTTGCCGAGCTCAGCGGCGGCAAAAAGCTTGCCGTCTGGACCGATGCTGCCGACAGTGATCTCAACAGCATCGCCCTTTGGTATTCCTATTTCGACGGCAGCAGCTGGTCTGCGCCCGCGCGGGTGCAGGCGGACGGCACCATGGACAACGCGCCGCAGCTGACCGTGGTGGATAATACAGCCTGGCTGATCTGGCAAAACGCGACGAAAAAGTTCAGTGACGCAGACACGCTGGACACCATGGCGCCGTATCTGGACATCTGCGCCGCGAGCTTCCAGCCGGGAGCAGGATTCCGGATCTCCGCAATATCGGTTCCCGGGCTTGACATGATGCCGGTGATCTGCGGGGAAAACGGCACTGTTTTCGCCGCGTGGGTGAACAATGCGGAAAACCGCTTGTTCGGCGACAATATCCAGAATACCATCTATACCAGCCAGTTTGACGGCAGCAGCTGGTCTGCTCCGCAGGCAGCCTACAGCAGTCTCACGGCAGTGAACAGCCTTGCCGCCGACTGCGTAAACGCATCCATTCAGCTCGCATGGAGCCAGGACCAGGACGGCGATGTGAGCACCGACAGTGATGCGCACCTGTATCTGAACGGAAACCGTGTTACCACAGGCGAAAGCGCAGAACTCCTCCCCGCTTTCAGCAACCACACACTGTTCTGGAACCACGGCGGTTCCGTGATTACCTCTTCCACTCGGACCCAGGAGATTGTCAACAATGCAATCCGCTATCAGATTGTGCACGGCGGAGGCGAAACCGCTCTGGTCTGGGCAGAATCCCACGGACTGACCAACACACTGAATGTCTCTTATCAGAATGCAGAGAGCGGTCAGTGGTGTCAGCCGCAGGCTCTGACCGACGGCAACAGCTTTGTCGGCTCGTTCTCTGCCGCAATGACTGAGAGCGGGGCCCTGCAGGTACTGTATAACGATCAGGCAGTAACCGGCGACTTCACCGCAGAGGATCCCTATGGTGCGGCACAGCTGAAGCTGGTCTCCCTGCTGCCTGCACTGGATCTTGAGATGGGCGAGCTGGACTACCGCCCGGATGAATACACAGCCGGCAAACAGATGCCCTTCTACTTTGATCTGACGAACCACGGCGGAAAGACCATCCCCGGCGTGACCGTGACAGTTGCAGATGCATCCGGTCAGACGCTCTCTGAGATCTCCCTTGACGATGCGATCGCACCGGGAGAAACCGTCCGCAGCGGCGCATTCTTCACTGTTCCTGCCGACGCCGTCGGTCAGACGGTCCGCGTCACAGCGCAGCCCGCCGACGCAGAGGATCTGAACCCTGAAAACAACACGCGCGAAGCGGTTCTCTCCTTTGAGGACGTGGGGATCAAGCAGGCATACAGTGCTCTGGCACAGAACGGTGATCGGATCGTGAATGCCGTACTGGTGAATCACGGCTATCATCGGCAGGAGAATCTTCTGGTGGAGCTTCACGCAGGCACACCGGACGGTGCGCTCCTGGACAGCAAAGTCATCTCTGCGTTGGATCCCAAATACGAAGATGCTGTTTCGCTCCGGGTAGGCGACTGCGATGAAAGCGTGTGCTACGTCGTGCTCAGCGGCAGAAACGATTCCTTCTCCGCCAATAATCAGGACTTTGTCATCGTCGATCAGCACGATGCGGAATTTGCTTTGATCCGATCTGCTTCCTCCGGAAAACTGCAGATGCAGATGCAGAACGCCTCGGCCGGTACGCTCATTGCCGGAGTATATAATACAGATGGCAAACAGCTCGCATCTGTTGTTCATAGCGTAGATGCACAGGCCGGTGATCTTGTGTTGTCCTGCCCTGCATTGAAAAAAGGCGGTACCTATGTAGTGAAGCTTTTCCTTCTCGGAAATGACACACAACCCCTGTGCGAGCCGATAACGGAGAAGATTACTATTAAATAAAAGTGCACAGAAAGCACATTCTTTAAGTATACTGTAGCACGTCGCCGGATCCAAAACTGGCGCGGCATGCGTCGGTCTCTTCCTTGGTTCCATTTTAGAATCGGCCAAAAGAATCCGGTTTGCTGTATTGTCAGTAAGAAATAATAATTGTATTGTAAAACAGCCGAATATAAGCGCAAGAGAAGGTGCTATAGCCAGCAGTCTGATAACGTCTGCCTTTTCGGACAGGTGTTTCCAGCAGGGAATGCCTGTCCGTTTATTATGGTTTTTTATTCTTGGACATGTCTGAAAATTAGGATATTTTTACGGATAATTAGAGTGTGCAGAAACAAGCGTCCGGGGTACAATGGAGAAAAAAGAAAGGACGCTTGCAGCATGGAAACCAGAACCTTTTATTACGCCCGCGTATCGAGCCGCGACCAGAACCTTGACCGTCAGCTTGCCGCGTTTGCCGCTATGGGCGCGTCAGAGCGCGACATTATCACCGACAAGGAATCCGGCAAGGATCTGAACCGGAGCGGCTACACGGCGCTGAAAACGGCAATGCTGCGCCCCGGTGACACCCTGGTTGTGAAATCCCTTGACCGTCTGAGCCGGAACAAAAGCGATATTAAAAACGAGCTCCAGTTTTTCAAGGACAGCGGCATCCGGCTCAAAGTGATCGACCTCCCAACAACCATGATGGATCTGCCGCAGGGACAGGAATGGGTCTTTGAAATGGTGAACAATATCCTCATTGAAGTGCTGGGGACGATTGCGGAACAGGAACGCGCCACGATCAGGCAAAGACAGGCAGAGGGTATCGCTGCCGCCAGAGCACAGGGCAAACACCTGGGACGCCCCAAAGCGGTGAAGCCGGAGAATTGGGACAGCGTTTTTCGTGATTGGCAAGCCGGAGAGATCACAGCCGTGGAGGCTATGAAGCGCACCGGATTGAAGCGATCCACATTCTACAAATTTGCCGGAATAAGAAATTAATTCCTAAATCATGGCCGGAAAAAAGATTGTCAACAACTTTTTTGATTTCTGCTCTGCTTCATTCTCTGGAAAAGCGGAGCAGATTTCTGTTGTCTCCATCTATTGAAACAGAAGGCTTTTTCCTGGAAATCAAATCTTCGTACAGCGGTTATTTCCTCATTCTGTTTGATCTTGCTGCGCATTTTATTATATGTTACCAACTAAAAGAAGGGCGCATTTCAGGCGCAGGCATGTCACTCCAAACATGTGCATCCGATTTGTTGCCCTTCTTTTCGGGGAATTCAACTCTTATAAATTATTTTCTAATCCGTCAGCGTGAACGGCTGCAGGCAATCGCCGCAAATGATGTTGACCGCTCTGGTAGCTCTTACGATTGCGCCGCACCCTGGGCAAACATAACGGCGGCTGTTGCTTTTGGTCGGCGGTACAGGGACGCCGCCGCTTGCCGCGCCCTTGCCTCCCATGTGGAAGCCGTGGGGATCGTTGCGGTTCAGTTCGATTTCAACCAGATCGTTCAGCAGCACCCATTCGATCAGCTCATCCGAGGGGCTTGTGATGCTCCATCCGTAACGCTCCGAGCGGCTGACGTTCAGCCCGTGGGTCTCAGCTGCAGCCTTGTAATACTTGTTGTGGTACATTCTGCCCGCCGCCGAACAGTCCTGAATACCGTGTACATCATTCCACTGGTGGCACATCTCATGGAGTAAGGTCGAGACGATCAATTCGATCGGCCTGTCCAGCGTCCCAGCTCCGATGTTGATCTCATGCTCCCCTGCCCCGCGCACGTCCCACGCATCGAACAGCGTGTAATGGCCATATGCCCTGGGCGTGCTTTGGATCGTGATGACCGGGCGCTCCAGCTCGCCGCCGAAAAAATCAGCGTTAAGCATGTCATAGATTTTGTTCAGATAACCGGCAACGCGGTTGTACTTCGTCAGAGGTTTCATTTTCATTCGCTCCATTTCATGTATTGAATTTTTGGAGCGGCTGCGTTATACTGTTTGCACCCGCTCCGTTGAGGTGTTGGGTCAAGTCTCTTGCGTATGTGCTTTGGTCGGCTGTTACGCAAGGGGCTTTTTTCATGCGATAGAGAACCGGCGGCTGGTGGTCTGCTTCGTGTACATCTTGTACATTTCGCCGTGCTCCCGCTTGAAAGCGGTAGTATCAAAGCGATTGGAAAGCACCGTCGTGAAGCGGGCGATATGCTGACTGGCTTCGATCTCTTCCACGCCGCGCCGGTTCATTTCGTCCTTGATCCGATCCTTGAGGGCTTCCACCTCCGCATTGGCTTCGGCAGCGATTGCCTCCCACTCTTTCAGCGTGTCGATGATGGTTTTCAGTTCGATGGTTGACATAATTTTTCATCCTTTCTTCCAGTTGCGGATACACAAGCGGCGGGAGGCATTAAGTTTATCACTCGCCTCCGGAGGTTTTCTTATCCTGTCCCGCTCTTGCCTCGCGTTCTTGTTTCACCTTTCGGCTAATCCGTCCGCTTTGGCTTGTGCCCTGTGTCTTGCGTGATTTCATGCTAGCATATGTGTACACATATTTCAAGACGTAAAAATAAACAAATGTGTACACATATTTTTGTGCAGTTTGTATGTGTACGCATATGTACTGATTTGGTATAATAGAGTTGATACTACTTGGGAGGTGCCGACATGGCCTACAGTGAATCTGCTTATGAAGCATCTAAAAAATACAAGGCAACCAAGATCAAGCGCATCCCGCTTGACGTTCAGATTTCGTTTTATGAAGCGATACAGGCCGCAGCGGAGCGCTCCGGCGAAAAGGTGAACACTTATATCAAGAACGCAATCACCCAGCGCATGGAGCGGGACGCATTGGAGGGGGGTATTTTCCAAACCTCCGCGGGGCCCAATGATAAGAATCCTCTATAGTCGGTGCCTGTCCCACTGGACACTCTGTGCAAATAGTGCAAAATATCGGACAAAACCGGAATATCAATTTCCGAAATGTAGAATTTCCGCCAACATATTGCAATTCTGGTGATTAGGCGATATAATCAACCTATAATGTCTAAGGCGAAGAATGATGTGCTTAATTGGATTTGAGATGTAATGTAGTGTACTCCGGTACTGCAGCCGACATTAAACGAGATCACGGCAAGGCGCGGTACGGAAGCAGAAGAATAGAATTATCAGACGTATTCCAGACAGACGCCAACATGGCAAGTGCAAGGTGCGTACCAATGCCGATGTCTGTGGAGTGCGTCTGTTTTGCGTTTAAAGGCGCTGGGCGCCTCCCTGACGCGCCGTGTCAGATCCAAGCCCGTTCTTTGCCAAAGGAGGTGATGCGCAGCACAGCGGCACACAGGGCCATCTGTGAACCCACAACTGAATAGCCGACCCTACGCCGAGCCGACGTGATCCTGTGGTGATCTCGTGGTGCCATGATAGCTGCAGGGAGCACCGGTAGACGATTAAATTTGTATATCTAAGGAGTGAATACATGGAAAAAACCATTCGTATCTATCGCACATCACCGAATCAGAAGACGGTGATCACACAGAAGACAACATCAGATAAAGACAATACTTATGGTATCTTTAATGTTAATGCCACATTGTTTGCCTCAAGGACATTATCAGATAGAGCGTTCAAGCTCTATGTGCGCATGAATCTTCATCAGGACGAGTATACATATGCGCTGAGTCCTGTTGAGATCTTCAATGAAACAGGTATGTCTGAAAAGAGGTATCGAGAGGCAGTAAAAGAACTGATCGAAAAAAGATTTTTACTTGAGAGTGATCACAAAGGCGTGTTTTTCTTTCGGGAGTTACCAGACGTTGACGAGGCACTCTCCAAACGGCGAGAGCAGCCGGTGACATTGTCAGGATCATCCACGCCAAAGCAGACAGTCCCTCCAGGTATTTCAGATAGTTCATCCAGCATTTTTGGAAACAAGACCCAACCAACTCGGACGGATCACCTTCCCGTTTTGGGGGGAGAAATAATACACGATACTACAAAGAATAATACAAAAAATACTACATTTAATACTACACAATATACTACAAGGAATACTACAAGACCACTGAGAGGGTTTTCGTCCTATGATGAAGCAGAAGATATCTATAGCGGGTTCAATGATGACGATATGCCATTTTAAGGTTCTGGAATATATTTAAACTATGATTTCAAAGTGACTTTTTATACACATATGAGGGATACTTTCCTCCTTGGCAATCCTTATTCAATAAATACCAATTAGTGTGGAGGTTATACAATCAGATCAAATCAACATATAGACAACTCCTTTCCGATGCTTTATGATAAAATAACAGACAGCACAGCTTGCCGTCGAAAGGAGTATTACATGAATACGGCGAGCGGCATTTTTATCAATGCCTCCCTAGTCGATGACCGGGGTACATGGACGGTAAGGGCGCGCGTGCCCGATCCGCTCACTGGAAAGAAACATAACAAGTCGAAGTCCACGGGACTCAAGGTTGCGGACAACACAAAGCGCGCTGCGGAGCGCGCCAAGCGTGAGATCGTGGAAGAATGGGAGCGGGAGCTGAACAGTCCGCCGCCCAGTCCTGATCCTCCCTTCCGGGAGTATGTGAACCTGTTTCTGGAATCGAAGGAGAACACCTGTCGCGCCAATACGGTCAACACATATCGAGGCTATGCCGACAGACACATCCTTCCCCTCTTGGGAAACATCCCGATCCAGCAGTTGCGTTACCGAGACATTCAAATGTACTGCGACAAGGCTGCAAAGACCTTATCGTCCAAGAGTATCCGCAAGCATCTCGTCGTGATCAGCGGCGCCATGCAGCAGGCGATCCGTGACGGGATCATTGAGACAGACTTCACGAAATACGTTGAGCTGCCGCCGGAGAAAAAATTTGAAGGCGACGCCCTCACAGCCGAACAAGCGAAAACATTGTATCAGTGTATCCAGAACGAGAGTGAACCTGTCAGAGCGGCTATCACGCTGGGCTTGGT
>CADCQK010000089.1 GCA_902803575.1 Oscillospiraceae bacterium | reverse complement strand
CTCGATGGGGAGCTTCGCGATGCCGGGGCCGACGAACTCCATGACCTTGTTCTTGACGTAGCCGTTTTTATACACCGCGCCGATGATCGAAAGCGCCACGTCCTGGGGACCGACGCCGGGCTTGGGCTCGCCGTCGAGGTAGATGCAGACGACGCCGGGGTAGGAGAAATCGTAGGTGCGGCCCAGAAGCTGCTTTGCCAGCTCGCCGCCGCCCTCGCCGACGGCCATGTTGCCGAGGGCGCCGTAGCGGGTGTGGGAGTCGGAGCCGAGGATCATCCTCCCGCAGCCGGTCATGGTCTCGCGGTTGTAGGAGTGGATGTTCGCCATGTTGGTGGGGACGTAGATGCCGCCGTACTTGTGGGCAGCGGAGAGGGCGAACTTGTGGTCGTCCTCGTTGATGGTGCCGCCGACGGCGCAGAGAGAGTTGTGGCAGTTGGTCAGCAGATAGGGCATGGGGAACTTTGTCATGCCGGAGGCGCGGGCCGTCTGGATGATGCCGACGTAGGTGATGTCGTGGGAGGCCATGGAGTCATACTTCAGCTTGAGGTTTTCCATGTCGTCCACGGTGTTGTGAGCCTTCAGAATGCCGTAAGCCATGGTGCCCTTGCTGGCTTCTTCCTTGGTGGTGCCGGCGGGCAGCTGAGCGGGATCGGTGACGATGGTTTCGCCGTTGACAAGGTAGATACCGGATTCGTAGAGTTTCAGCATGTTTGTCTCCTTTTTGCGTATCACGCATCGGGTAAGCTCCCCATTGTAATCGGGGAGGACGGCTGGACAAATCGACGGAAATTCAGGCCCGTCCTCCCGCTGGTATTATATAGGATTCACAAGACTTTTGCAAGGGCTTTTCGCCGCTTTGCGGTATGAAGTTATGTAATAGAAAGTATGATTTAATCTTATAGCACAGAACGCAGAATGAAATCGCAGCTTCGGGATCACAGGATCATGGAGACCGCAAAGTTGTAGACGGCGCAGATGCCCACGCTGATGGGAACCGCCACAAAGAGCAGCCGGTTGAACAGGTGGCCGCGCTCCTCCTCGGAGCCGCAGGAGCCCAGGATCAGGGAGCCGCCGGAGGAGAAGGGGGAGATGGCGGAGCTCTGAGCGCCCAGGACGGTGCAGGTGAACAGGGCGGCAGGGTTCAGGCCGGTGGAAACAGCCAGGGCGGGGATCAGGGGGAAGAGGGCCGGGCAGACCACGCCGGTGGTGGAGGAGAAGAAGGACATGATGGCGCCCACGATGGAGAAGGCCAGGGGCACCAGCCACACGGGGACGTTGCTGCCGATCCAGGCGGAGAGCATGTCGATGGTGCCGGCCTTGACCGCCACGGAGATGAGCATGCCGGCGCCGGCGATCATCAGAATGGTATTCCAGGGCACCTTGGCGATGATCTCCTTCTGGGGAGCCAGCTTCATCAGCAGGGCGATGACGGCGAAGACGATGGCCACCAGGCCCACGTCGATCTTGCCGGCCACGTCGGAGATGAACTTCACGTCGGGGAGGATGAGCTTCAGCACGGGGAAGATCAGGACGACGGCCATCATCAGGAGGATGAGGGTCAGGGTCTGCTTCTGGACCTTGGTGTAGGTCTCGGGCTTTTCAAAGGTCACGCCCTTGCCGATGTTCCGGTTGGTCTTGAAGCAGAAGCGGAAGACGGTGATGATGATCAGGCTGGACACGATGGCCAGGCCGAACATGGTCAGCGAGGCGGTGAAGGAGTCGATGGGGGTCATGGCGGCGTCCTCATAGGCCTTGTCCATGAGGCCCCGGAAGACCACGCCCAGGGCGGCTGTGGGGAAGTTGCCGCCGGCCAGCGCGCCGCAGTTGATGGCCACAGCGCCGGTGAGCTTGTCCATCCTGGCCTCCTCGCAGATCATCAGGGTGATGGGAGCCAGGAAGGCCAGCACGGTGAAGTAGGCGGCGCCCATGACGGAGAGGATCACCGCCACGAAGAACAGGGCGTAGGGCAGCAGGCCCGGGAACTTGCGGCAGGCGTAGAGCAGGCTGCGGGAGATTTTTTCCAGGGTGCCGTTGGCGGCGGCTACGTTGTAGAACAGGGAGACCGCCAGAATGACGAACATGGTGGAGGTGGGCCAGTAGCCGAT
>CADCQK010000088.1 GCA_902803575.1 Oscillospiraceae bacterium | reverse complement strand
CTTGGACAACGCCGACGTGCAGAACGAATTTGCCGCCTGCAACGTCTACGCCAAGCCCGAGTGCCGGGACTCCTGGGCAAGACTCTACTGCTCCGGCGGCTGCGCTGCCAACGCCTACCACGCCACCGGCAGCATCACCGGGGTCTACGAGGCGGGCTGTGACCTGTTCAAAAAGCGCATGGAGTGCGCCATTATGCTGGCCGCCGCACGGGCGGCGGAGGGACGATGAATACGCCGATTTTCGATTTCGTCCTGAACTATGCGGATTCCGACGCGTCGAGACTCCACATGCCGGGTCATAAGGGCATTCCTGCTCTCGGCCCGGAGCCGCTGGACATCACCGAGATCCCCGGTGCGGATGTTCTGTATCACGCGGAGGGGATCATCCGGGAGAGCGAGGAAAACGCCGCCCGGCTCTTCGGCAGCCAAAGGACGGTTTACAGTGCCGAGGGCTCCAGCCTCTGCATCCGCGCCATGCTCTATCTGGGTATGCAGTACGCGAAACGGCAGGGGAGAGAAGCTCTGGTTCTGGCTGCCCGGAACGCCCACAGCACCTTCCTCACCGCCGCGGGGCTGCTGGATCTGGAGGTCCGGTGGCTTTACGGCGAGGGACTGTTGACCTGCGAATTATCTCCCGAGACGCTGGACGCGGAGCTCACTGCGTCCGGCGCCCGTTTAGTTTACATAACTTCTCCTGATTACCTGGGTCATGTGGCAGACGTGCAGGCGCTGTCGGAGATCTGCCACCGGCACGGCGCGCTGCTCTTGGTGGACAACGCCCACGGCGCCTATTTGCGGTTTCTTTCGGAATCCCGACACCCCATGGATCTGGGGGCGGACCTCTGCTGCGACTCGGCCCACAAGACCCTCCCGGTGCTCACCGGCGGGGCGTACCTGCACTTCGGGAAAAGCTGTCCGACAGAACTGATCGAATCTGCCCACCGTGCCATGGGCCTGTTTGCCAGCACCAGCCCGTCTTATTTGATTTTACAGTCGCTGGATCTGGCGAACCGAGCCCTCTCCGAGGACTGGCCGCAACGGCTGTGTAAGACTGCAGAGCGGCTGGATCAATTGAAATCTCAGCTTCTTGCCGACGGCTGGACGCTCTTCGGAGACGAGCCGGTGAAGCTCACCCTTTGCCCGAAAAGCAGGGGCTATACCGGAGAAGAGGTTGCCGCGGTTTTACAGCAGCAAAATCTCTGGTGCGAATTTGCCGACCCGGATTTCATCGTGTTCATGGTCTCACCGGACACGCAGGAGGGGGATTTTGAGAGATTACAGAGCGCGCTTTCGGAGATCCCGGCAAAAGCGGCTATCACCGAGACACCGCCGCCGCTTCCGAGACCGGAGCGGGGCATGACCATCCGTCAGGCGCTGCTCGCAGCCTGTGAGACCCTGCCGCTGGAGCGGTGCCTCGGGCGCATCCTGGCGGCCCCCACGGTGAGCTGTCCGCCGGCGGTTCCGATCCTCACCTGCGGGGAGCGGATCGATGAAAACGCCTTGAAGCTGCTGCGGTACTACGGCGCGGAGACCTGCGATGTGGTCTGCCAAGAAAAAATACTTGACAGAGACTGTAAGTAGGAGTATAATGCAAAGGCTGTAAAGGAAGAATGCTTTGCACAGGGGGCGAAAACGGTGCCGGAGGAAACGGTATGGCGCACGATGCTGTTTGATTTCTACGGGGAGCTGCTCACCGCCAAACAGCGGGAATATTTCGACCTCCACTACAATTCCGACCTCTCCCTGGCAGAGATCGCAGAATCGTCCGGCATCTCCCGGCAGGGGGTGTGGGACATCATCCGCAGAGCCGAGGCCATCCTTCGGGAGACGGAGGAGAAGACCGGCCTGGTGGCAAGATTTCAAGCCCAGCGGGAGATCCTCCGCAGTGTGGAGTCCAAGCTCCGGGCGCTGGAGCAGATCACCGACGGCGAGGCGCAAACCCTCACCCGGGAGATCCTCGGCCGCCTGAGCGAGTTCAAGCAAGCGTAATCTGGAAAGGACAGATCCATGGCATTTGAATCCCTTTCTGACAAATTATCCGCCGCCTTCAAGCGTCTGCGCGGCAAGGGCAGACTGACGGAGGCCGACGTGAAAGAGGCCATGCGCGAGGTCAAGCTCGCCCTGCTGGAGGCCGACGTGAACTTCAAGGTCGTCAAAGACTTTGTCAAGAAGGTCACCGAGCGTGCCACCGGCGCGGACGTGCTGGAGAGCCTCTCTCCCGCGCAGATGGTCATCAAGATCGTCGATGAGGAGCTCACCGCCCTCATGGGCAGCGAGAATCAGAAGCTGAATATTTCCAGCAAATCTCCCAGCGTGGTCATGCTGGTGGGTCTGCAGGGCGCGGGCAAAACCACCAACGGCGCCAAGCTGGCTGGTTATATGCGCAAGCAGGGCAAGAACCCTCTGCTGGTGGCCTGCGATGTCTACCGTCCCGCCGCCATCCAGCAGCTGGAGACCGTGGGCAGGCAGCTGGATATCCCGGTGTTCCAGATGGGTCAGGGCGACCCCGTTGAGATTGCCAAGGCCGGCGTGGAGTACGCGCGTAAGCACGGCAACGATCTGGTGTTCCTCGATACCGCCGGCCGTCTGCACATCGACGAAGCCCTGATGCAGGAGCTGCAGAACATCAAGGCGGCTGTGGAGCCTGCCGAGATTCTCCTGGTCATCGACGCGATGATCGGTCAGGACGCGGTTGCCACTGCCACCACCTTTGATGAGATGCTGGACATCACCGGCGTCATGCTCACCAAGCTGGACGGTGACGCCCGCGGCG
>CADCQK010000087.1 GCA_902803575.1 Oscillospiraceae bacterium | reverse complement strand
TTCCCTCCTTACTGCGTGATGCCGAAGGCGTCGCAGGCCTCGGTACCGAAGCGCTCGATCATGCTGCCCTTCCACTCGCTGATGGCGTCGGCAAAGGCGGCCTTCTGCTCGTCGGTCAGATAGGTGATCTCCATGCCCTCGCTCTCAAACTTGGCGAGGATCTCCGCCTCCTCGGCTTCCAAAGCGTCGCGGCCCCAGTTGCAGGCCTCGACGGCGCACTCGGTCAGAAGCTGGCGGGTGTTCTCCTCCAGGTTCTCCCAGATGGCGGTGTTTGCGATGAAGAGGTCGTTCTCATAGGAGTAGTTCCACATGGTGAGGTATTTCTGAATCTCGTCCATCTTTGCCGTGGACGTGACGGACACGCCGTTCTCCTGTCCGTCGATCGTGCCCTGCTGGATGGCGGTGAAGACCTCGGACCAGCTCATGGAGGTGGGGTCGGCGCCCAGGGCCCGGAAGAAGCCCATGTACACCTCGCTGCCGGGGACGCGGATCTTCAGATTCTTCAGATCGGAGGGATCGTCCACGGCCACCTTGGAATTGGTCAGCTGGCGGAAGCCGTTGTGGAACGAGCCGATGTAGGTGATGCCCTTGGCTGCAAGCCGCTGGGCGTAATACTGTCCGCCGGTGGCGTCGATCACGTCCCGCGCCTCCTGGTAGCTGTCAAAGGACCAGGGGATTGTGGCCACCGGGAGCTGGCTGTCGATGACGGACAGGGTGCAGGTGGCGTAGGCCGCCAGATCCACGCTGCCCTGGGCGATCATCTCGATACCCATGGTGGCGTTGCCGCCGGCCAGCTGGTCATTGGGGAAGACGTCGACGGTCACGTTGCCGCCGGAGCGCTCTTCCACCAGCTCCGCGAAGTAGCGGGCCACACGGCTGTCGATCTGGGTGTCGGTGCCGTTGACGGCCATGACCAGATCGATCTTCTGGTACGCGCTGTCTCCGTCGCTGCCGCTCTGAGCGGCCGACGAGCAGCCTGCCAGAAGCACCAGCACCAGAAGCAGCGCAAGGACGGGTGTTGCTCTGCGAATGTTCATGTACGCTCCTCCACTTTCTTAAATTTGCTTTCTGTTCAACGTTCAACGTTGGTTGTTGTAATACCAAGATACCCTGAAACTGTTGGAAAGTCAACAAAAAACCGGAAGTGTCCAACATTTTTGGTGCTTCGTCTAAAACCAAGCCTCCGGTTTTGTGGATATCTACCAGCGAAACCCGGACAAACCGTTGAAAATCAACGGTTTTTGTGAAATAAATAACCGCCATCGCGTCAAATCTTAGCGGTGTCTTGACATTCCCGCCTGGGCTTGCTAGAATCAATGTAGAACATTGAACAAATGGAGAATTCTGACATGAATCCAATGGGAGAAAAGAGAAACAATCAGTCCGCGGTGCAGTATCTGCTGGACGCCTTCAATGAGGAGCTGCTGTCCGGCGCCCTGCGTCCGGGGGACCAGATCCCCACGGAGGTGGAGCTCTCGGAGCAGTTCGGCGTGGCCCGCAACACGGTTCGGGAAGCGATCAAGATCCTGGTGGCCATGGGCGTACTGGAGATCCGCCGCCCGGTGGGCACCTTCGTCTGCGAGGGCTTCACGGAACCGATGATCTCGCCTCTGCTCTACGGTGTGATCCTCGGCCGGGGCGACAGCTATGACGAGCTGATGGACTTGCGCGAGATCATGGAGACCGGCACCATGCTGACCGTCATCCGCAACGCTACTGACGAGGAGCTTCTCACCCTCTCCGAGCCGCTGGCCGCCCTGCGGGACGCCTGCCTTGCCGATGCACCTGAGATAGAGAACGTCTTTGAGAAAGACAATGCCTTCCACGAAACCATGATGGCCCTCTCCCACAACCGGATGGTAGAGCGCATCGCGGACATCGTGCGCACCATGACCCACGACATGCGCCATGAGAGCGTGGAGCTGATGCTCTCCAAGGGACGCAGCGAGGAACTGTACCTCGCCCACGAAAAGCTCTATCGTCTGCTGCGCGACCGGGATGTGGACGGCGTTTATAAAGAGATCCGCAGCACCTACTTCGTCCCGGATGCGATTTGATTTTCCATATTACCATATGTATGGATCCATGTTATTTGCAGCCGCAAATCAAAATGAAAGCCCGGAATACGCTGAGAATGCAGCATATTCCGGGCTTGGTATCTTTTATTGCCTCTGTTGACTTTTTTGCGTCATTCTTCGCTTTCTGCGGCTTCCTTCGCCAGATCCAGCGCAGTCGCCAGCGCTTCGTTGCCGGCAATGTAATAGCGAACGGCGTTGTCCAGCTCGTCCGCCGCTTCGTCGCATCCGGCGTCGTTCAGCGTGTGGAACAGACCGTGGAGCTCCTCGGTGTGCTGCCGGTTGTGATCCAGCATGTAGCTGAGCAGCTTGAGGACTTCCTCTCGCGTCATGGGCGGCTGCTCGGGGTGTGGATGGCTGTGTCCGTGGGCATGGTCAGAAGAAATATGCATGACTGTCTCCTTTGTTGTGTTTTACCGCATGAACCGCTCGATGGCGGTGTTGAGTTCCTCGATGGCTCTGGTGTTGTTCTGCTCCACCGCGTCGGTGAGGCAGTGCTCGATGTGATCCTTCAAGACCACTTTGGCGATGCCGTTCAGCGCCGACTGAACTGCCGCCAGCTGCATGAGCACCTCGGTGCAGTCCCGTCCGCTCTCCACCATGCGCTTGACTGACTCCAGATGTCCGATGGCCCGGGAGAGCCGATTGATGACGGCCTTGCTCTGGGTGTGGTTGTGGGAATGGGTGTGTTCGGGATTCGTCTCATGGGTGTGGGTATAGACGGTGCCGTCGCTGCGGACGTGGGTGTGTTCGTGGCTCATAAGGCGCCTCCTGTGTGTACCGCATGGACGAGAAACATGGGCGTCGAGGCGAAGTTGACCTTCTCCTCCGCCGACCAGACGCGATTCCATGCCAGCGTATCGGTGGTCACGTGCATCCCAAGCCCCGAGAGCACCGCGTGATCCCACGCAGGCCGCATGGTGTTCGACAGCGGGATTTTCAGCGCGATCTGCTCCATCACATCGAAGTTTTCC
>CADCQK010000086.1 GCA_902803575.1 Oscillospiraceae bacterium | reverse complement strand
TGTGATTCCTATTGAGCTGCTGCCTTGATCCAACTGCTCCCCGACCCTCATCCACCGCAAGCGGTCCCCCTTCCCCCAGGGGAAGGCAAAGCTCTATCCGACAATCTGCAAACGAGGTTTCCTATGAACCAATCTACTTTTACCATCATCCAAAACATCGCTCTGACGGCTTCGGTGCAGGAGCTGAAGCTCCAAGGCGACTGCTCTGCCATCACCACCCCGGGCCAATTCGTGCAGGTGGAGGTGCCGGGGAGATTCCTCCGGCGGCCCTTCTCCGTCGTGGACTGGGAGGACGACATTCTGACCCTCTGCGTCAGGAGATCCGGCAGCGGCACCGATATTCTCTGCAATCTCGACGCCGGCACGGAGCTGAATCTGCTCACCGGTTTGGGCAACGGCTTCAACACCCGGCACGTGACCCCGCTTCCCCTTCTGGTGGGCGGCGGCAGCGGCGTGGGCGCCCTCTACGCTCTGGCGAAAAATCTGACCAGCAGAGGCAAGGTGGTCTCGGCGGCGCTGTGCTTCCGAACCGCAGCAGATGTATATTATGTAAACCAGTTTGCAGAATTGGACGCGCAGGTGTATATTTATACTGAGGACGGCTCCATAGGCGAAAAAGGCAACGCGCTGGACGCGCTGGAGCTGACCCACTCCCAGCTGTTCGCCTGCGGCCCTCTCCCCATGCTGGCGGCTCTGGACGCCAATGAAGAGCTGGACGCCCAGTTCAGTCTGGAGGCCCGGATGGGCTGCGGCTTCGGCGCCTGCATGGGCTGCACCATCGAGACCGCCGACGGCCCCAAGCGGGTCTGCGCCGACGGCCCGGTCTTCCCCGGAGGTACAATCGTATGGGAAACTTGAATACGAATCTCTGCGGGATCGAGCTGGACAACCCCGTGATCCCCGCCAGCGGCACCTTCGGCTACGGGCTGGAGTTTGCGAGATTCTACGACATCAACTGCCTCGGCAGTTTTTCCTGCAAGGGCACCACGCTGGAGCCGCGCTTCGGCAACCCGGCGCCAAGGATCGCCGAGGGCAACGCGGGCATGCTGAACTCCGTCGGACTCCAGAACCCCGGCATCGACCACGTGATCTCGGAAGAAATGCCGAAAATGGCGGAGGTCTTTCACAAGCCGATCCTCGCCAACGTCTGCGGCTTTTCTGTGGAGGAATATGTGCAGGTGGCAAAGAAGTTCGACGCCTGCGACCAGGTGGGCTGGCTGGAGCTGAACATCTCCTGCCCCAACGTCCACGGCGGCGGCATGGGCTTCGGAACCTCCTGCGAATCCGCAGCCGAGGTCACCGCGGCGGTGAAGGCTGCCACCAGAAAACCGCTGATCGTGAAGCTCACCCCCAACGTGACGGACATCGTCTCTATCGCCAAAGCCTGCGAGGAGGCCGGGGCCGACGGATTGAGTCTCATCAACACGGTCCTCGCCATGCGCATCGATCTGAACACGAAAAAGCCGGTACTCACGAACATCACCGGCGGCCTCAGCGGCCCGGCGGTGTTCCCGCTGGCGCTGCGGATGGTGTGGCAGGTCTATGAGGCCGTCAGCATCCCGATCCTGGGGCTCGGCGGCGTGAGCTCTGCCGAGGACGTGATCGAAATGATGCTGGCCGGTGCGTCCGCCGTTGGCGTGGGCGCTGCCAATCTGAGGGATCCCTTCGCCTGCAAGAACATCATCGAACAGCTTCCCGCTGTCATGGAAAAGTACGGAATCAACGACTTAAAACCTATCATAGGAGGTGCACATCATGGGTAAAGACGTCATCATCGCCTGCGATTTCCCCAGCGCAGCACACGCGCTCCGGTTTCTGGAGCAGTTCGGGAACGAGCGTCCCTTCGTGAAGATCGGCATGGAGCTGTTTTACTCCGCCGGGCCGAACATCGTCCGCTCCCTGAAGCAGCGGGGGCACAAGGTTTTTCTGGATTTGAAGCTCTGCGACATCCCCAACACCGTCGGCCGCAGCATGCGCATTCTCCGGGAGCTGGGGGCCGATATGGTCAACGTCCACGCTTACGGCACCATTAAAATGATGGAGGCCGCGCTGGAGGGGCTCACCCGTCCCGACGGCAGCCATCCCCTGCTGATCGCCGTGACCCAGCTCACCAGCACCGACGAGCAGAGAATGCAAAACGAGCTGCTTATCGACCGGCCGCTGGAGGAGGTCGTGCTCCAGTACGCCGCCAACGCCAGAGCCGCCGGACTGGACGGCGTGGTTTGCTCTCCGCTGGAGTCCGTGGCCGTCCACGACCGCTGCGGCAGCAATTTCCTCACCGTGACCCCCGGTGTCCGCTTTGCAGCCGCCCAGCCCACCGACGATCAGGTGCGCATCACCACCCCCGCCAACGCCAAAGCGCTCGGCAGCGACTACATCGTTGTCGGCCGTCCCATCACCAAGTCCGAGGATCCCGTGGCGGCCTACCACCGCTGTGTGGAGGAGTTTGTGGGCTAAACGCCAAAATAATTATGTAAACTAACTCTCAGGAGGTCATCCTATGAAGCAAACCATCGCCCGCCGTCTGCTGTCCATCGGGGCCGTGTTTCTCAGACCCGAGGATCCCTTCACCTGGGCCAGCGGCATCAAGAGCCCGGTGTATACCGACAACCGCCTGATTCTCACGGCGCCCACCGTCCGCAGCGAGGTGGAGTCCGCCATCGCCGACACCGTGCGCCGGGAGTTTCCCGAGTGCGAGGTGCTCATGGGCACCGCCACCGCCGGCATCGCCCATGCCGCCATCGCCGCCCACCTGATGAACCTTCCCATGGGCTACGTCCGCTCCAGCAGCAAGGATCATGGCCGCCAGAACCGCATCGAGGGCCATCTGGAGCCCGGTGACAAGGTCGTGGTCATCGAGGATCTGATCTCCACCGGCGGCAGCGTCATCCAAACCGTGGACGCCCTCCGGGAGTTCGGCGCCGAGGTGCTGGGCGTGGTGAGCATCTTCACCTACAACATGGCCCGCGGCAAGGAGGCGCTCCAAAACGCCGGCATCAAAGCCGTCAGCATCACCGATCTCGACGCGCTGTGCGAGGCTGCCGCCGCCGAGGGCTACATCGCCGAGAGCGACATCGCCCGGGTGCTGAAGTTCCGGGACGATCCGCTGGACGAGAGTTGGATGGAGGCAGGGGAATGAAGCACCTCATCGACATCCGCGATCTGACCCAGGAGGAGATCGTCTCCCTGCTGGATCTGGCGGACGACATCGTGGCCAATCCCGACGCCTATCGGGAGAAGTGCCATTATAAAAAGCTGGCCACCCTGTTCTTCGAGCCCAGCACCCGCACGAGACTGAGCTTCGAGGCCGCCATGTATGAGCTGGGCGGCCAGGTGCTGGGATTCTCCGAAGCTGCCAGTTCCTCCGCCAGCAAGGGCGAGAGCGTCTCAGACACCATCCGCGTGGTGGGCTGCTACGCCGACATCATCGCCATGCGGCACCCGAAAGAGGGTGCGCCCATGGTGGGGGCCATGCACTCCACCGTGCCCATCATCAACGCCGGCGACGGCGGCCACAACCACCCCACCCAGACCCTCACCGATCTCATGACCATCCGCAGAGAAAAGGGAAGGCTGGACAACTTCACCATCGGCTTCTGCGGCGACCTGAAATTCGGCCGCACGGTGCACTCGCTGATCGCGGCCCTGAGCCGGTGCGAAAACGTGCACTTCGTGCTCATCAGCCCGGACGAGCTGAAGCTCCCCAGCTACATCAAAAAGGACGTGCTGCAGGAGCAGGGGCTTCCCTATCTGCAGACCACGGATCTCACCGCCGTTATGCCGGAGCTGGACGTGCTCTACATGACCAGAGTCCAGCGGGAGCGCTTCTTCAACGAGGAGGACTACCTCCGTCTGAAGGACAGCTACATCCTCACCCCGGAGAAGCTCATGAACGCGAAAGCCGATCTCTCCATCCTGCACCCCCTGCCCCGGGTCAACGAGATCGACACCGCCATCGACGCAGACCCCAGAGCCTGCTATTTCCGCCAGGCGCTGAACGGCAAATACGTCCGCATGGCATTGATCCTCAAGCTCTTGGAGGAGGCACAGCATGAACATTGATTCCATCCAGAACGGCATCGTCATCGACCACATCCGCGCCGGCGGCGCCATGGAGCTCTATCGCCTTTTGAAGCTTGGAAAGCTGGACTGCCCCGTGGCCATCATCAAGAACGCACCCAGCGGGAAGATGGGCAAAAAGGACATCATCAAGATCGACTCCGTCTCCGCCATCGATATGAATCTGGACGTACTGGGCTTCGTGGATCCCGACGCCACCATCAACGTGATCAAAGACGGAAAGCTGGTGGGGAAAAAGCACGCCGGGCTGCCGGAGCGCATCGAGAACGTGCTCAAATGCCGCAACCCCCGCTGTATCACCAGCGTGGAGCCGGATCTGCCCCAGGTCTTTCAGCTGGCCAACCGGGAAACGAAAACCTATCGCTGCATCTACTGCGAGGCGAAAGCGGAACTGATTAAATAAATTCAGTGTGGAGTTAGGAGTGTGGAGTGTGGAGTTTAACCATAATCTCACACTTCGCCGATGAATTGTGATTTCGGAGGTCAACTTGATTATTGAAGTAGATAAAACAAACGTATTTCAAGCATCGGTTGTCCACTCCATATCCTGGAAGGAATCACACCGTTCATTCTGTACTCCCACTTTCATTGAAATGCATACTCCACATCGGCAATCAGAGTACTTGTGCCGGAAAATGGATCACGGAAGCAGGATTTTTATGCTTGTGGAAGAAACGCCCATCGGAATCGTTTCTGTAACCGGAAATCTGATTGAAGATCTATATGTGCTTCCGGATAAGCAAAACAGGGGCTACGGAACGAAGCTTTTGCAATACGCCATTGAGATAGCAACAGATCCCCCTACACTCTGGATACTTGAAAACAATATTGATGCCAAGAGATTGTATCAACGAATGGGATTCAGTGCCACAGGAAGGATCCATTCCATAACAGATGGGCTCAAAGAAATTGAGTTTCAGCTGGCATAAAACATCGTTCATCGAGTAGATATTTAACTCCAAATTCCTAACTCCACATTTGTATCTAAGGAGCTGCCATGGAACCTTATCGGATCCCCACCGGGGACGGCGAGGCGGAATTCACCGAAAAGCGCTCCTCCTTCCTGGGCCATGTGCGCATGGTCGAATCGGAGGAGGCGGCCCGGGACTTCATCGCCGCCATGAAAAAGCAATATCACGACGCCCGGCACAACTGCTGGTGCTACCGGATCCAGGACGGGCCGGAGCGCTATTCCGACGACGGTGAGCCCCAGGGCAGCGCCGGGATCCCCATGCTGGAGGTCTTTAAGCGGGAGAACGTCACCAACGTGGTCTGTGTGGTGACCCGCTACTTCGGCGGCGTCCTGCTGGGCACCGGCGGACTGCTGCGGGCCTACACCAAAAGCGCCAAAGACGCCCTCACCGCCGCGGGAGTCAGCAGCGTGAGAAGATGGGTCTCGCTGGACGTGCCCTGCGGCTATGCCCTCTTTGAGCGGATGAAAAACGCCGTGGCTGCCCTGAACGGCACTGTGGACGGCGTGGACTACGGCGCGGACATGACCCTGCACATCCTCCTGCCGGAGGAAAACGTGGAGGAGTTCCGGACCCAGCTGCGGGACCTCACCGCCGGCAGCGCCGAGGCCACTGTCACCGGAGAGGCCATGAAAGCCGTGCCGATCGCTTCAAGTGATTAACATAATATAGTTATGTAAACTAACAGCACCGCAGAAAGATCTGCGGTGCTGTTTTTTGTAAATTGGGAGTTTAACGCTCGTTCTTTGTAGGGCGGGGACCTGTGCCCCGCCGTTGATCCGGCAGTACATTCGACGCGGCGGGGCACAGGTC
>CADCQK010000085.1 GCA_902803575.1 Oscillospiraceae bacterium | reverse complement strand
GCGTTGAATGTGCTGCCCATGTAACGGCGGGGCACAGGTCCCCGCCCTACGGTGGATCATTGCAGCTCGATAAACTAGAATTTGAAATACGTCGTAGACTCTTTAAACTCCAAACTCCACACTGAAAAAAACTCCCCGGGCCTGCGCTTATTCGCGCGGGTCCGGGGTTTCGTATTGTTCCAAAAAGCTGTGGTATTCGCCCTTGGTCTTGTATTCGGGGAAGGTGTCGAGATTCACGGCGTGGAGGCTGTGGAAGATGCTGTTTTCCAGATCCGGATTGGTTTTGCTCAGCTCCCGGATCAGGTTCTTGATCTCCCGGCGCTTCGACTGGCTCTCCTTGTCCTGAGTGGCGGTGCGCTCGGTGAACCGGCAGGCACACTGGATAAACTGCAGATCGTTGTACCGGGCCCAGGCGATGATATCGTCCTCCCGGATGCAGTACATGGGGCGGATCAGCTCCATTCCGGGGAAGTTCAGGCTGTGGAGCTTCGGCATCATGCCCTGGAGCTGGGCGCCGTAGAACATGGCCATGACTGTGGTTTCGATGACGTCGTTCCGGTGGTGGCCCAGGGCGATCTTGTTGCAGCCAAGTCTTTGGGCCTCGGCGTAGAGGGCGCCCCGCCGCATCCGCGCGCAGAGATAGCAGGGATTCTTTTCGGTGCTGTCGGCCGCTGCGAAGATATCCGATTCGAAAATGTGGGCCGGGATCCGCAAAAGCTCCAGATTCTCCTCGATCCGCTTTCGGTTGGGCTCCGCGTAGCCGGGATCCATCACCAGAAACTCCAATTCAAAGGGCACGTCGCTGTGCCGCTGCAGCTGCTGCAGGAGCTTCGCCAGCAGCATGGAGTCCTTGCCGCCGGAGATGCAGACCGCCACCTTGTCCCCCGCCTGCACCAGCTCATAGCGCTTCATGGCGTCGATGAAGGGGGTCCAGAGCTGCTTGTGATATTTTTTGATGATGCTGCGCTCAATGAGCTGCCAGCGCTCCAGTTCTCTGCTCATCCGTTCACCCCCGCGATGTCCTTGACCACCTCGCCCGCCAGGATCAGCCCCGCCGCGGTGGGCACGAAGGCGGTGCTGCCGGGGATGGAGCGGCGGCCCTGCTCCGGCTGCTCGTCGCTCTCCGCGGGCGTCATGGCGATCTCTTCGGAATAGACCACCTTCAGATGCTCGATGCCCCGCTTTCTGAGTTCCTTCCGCATGACTCTGGAGAGGGGACAGTAGCGGGTCTCGGTGATGTCCGCCACCCGGAAGGCCGTGGGATCCAGCTTGTTGCCGGTGCCCATGCTGCTGATGATCCTGGTGCCGCAGCGCCTGGCCTCCAGAGCCAGCTGGAGTTTGCCCGTCACGGTGTCGATGGCGTCGATGATGTAGTCGTATTGGGTGAAATCAAACTGCGCCGCGGTCTCCGGCAGATAGAAGCACTGCCAGAGCGTCAGCTTCAGATCAGGGTTGATGCTGATGAGCCGGGCCCGCGCGGCCTCCACCTTGGGTCTGCCCACGGCGTCCATGGTGGCGAAGATCTGGCGGTTTAAGTTGGTCAGCGAGACGGTATCCTTGTCGATCAGATCCAGCGCGCCCACGCCGCTGCGGCAGAGGGCCTCCGCCGCCATGCCGCCCACGCCGCCGAGACCGAAGACCGCCACTCTGGCGTGATGCAGGCGCTCCATGGCGTCATGGCCGAGCAGCAGCTCCGTGCGGGAGAAGGGGTGCTCCAAGGTAATTCCTCCCTTTTTGGTTGGTTGATGCATCCAGTTTAGCACAAATCCCGCCAATGTCAACTGCCGAAAGCCCGGGATCGCGCCATCCCGGAAGACCGGGCGACCGGATTTCGCCGCCGCATCGGTTTTTTCCCTGACGGAGAAAATCAGTTCTTGACATTATGGGGAAAAGCCTGTATAATATCTCTGCTAAGCCACGTGTATGGCCCTGAAAGCACCGCAAGGTGTATTTGGAGGGAGGGAAAATAGATGTCTGAAGTCCATGTCAAGGAAAACGAGTCTCTGGACAACGCTCTTAAGAGATTCAAGCGCAGCTGCGCCAAGGCCGGTGTTATGTCCGATCTTCGCAAGAAGGAGTATTACCAGAGCCCCAGCGTGAAGCGCCGCAAGAAATCCGAGGCTGCTCGCAAGAACAAGAACAAGCGCTACTACTAAGATATCTGAAGAATCCGGACTCTGCGGGGTCCGGATTTTTAGTGTCGCGGGACACTGGAAGCGGTTGACATAAAATTCAAACTGTGGTACATTGTCTGCGGACAAGGGTCTGATTTAGAACGATTTCTGTAAAGGAGACAAATCATGAAAAGAACAATTGCATGGCTGCTCTGCGCAGTCCTGGTTCTGGGGCTGTGCGCCTGCGGCAGCAACGTGACGGTCACCGGCTCCAGTGACGCGGAAGAGACGGCAGAGGTGGTCATCACCGAGCTGAAGACCATGGGCGATGCGCTGACCGCCGGCAAGGACAGCCAGACCGTCGCCACCTGGAACGAGGAGCATTACATCTACTGCCTCATGTTCAACGGCGTGCCCACCCGCGTCATGGCGGATCTGGATGCGGAGATGTATCAAAAGGTGGACGAGGTGATCTTCTCCGGCGCGGAGGACGCGGAGGATCAGCTCGCTGCGCTCCTGAGCCCCCTGCCGCTGAGCAGTGTGGAGGATCTCTCCGACGGCATGCTGTCCGACGGCGACCTGTCGAAGCTCGCCGGCAAGAGCGGCGCGGATCTGCTCGCCGACGGCTGGATCATCAACGGCTCCTACTGGTCCGACGGTGAGGAGTTTGCGGTGCTGATGGATCAGGGCAACTTCTGCTATCAGATCAACTTTGACCAGGACGTGGAGCGCGGCGACGACTTCGACGTGGAGACCGCCATCCAGGATCTGACGGTGGCTTCCGCTGCGTTCTACGGTCTCGGCGACGCCTGCACGGACGTGGATCCCGTCGAGTGATTCCAACCGAATTCAGGTTTCAATTAAACAAAGCGGTGCAGTCTTTTCGGGCTGCACCGTTTTCTTTTCTGTCGGGTCGAATCGTGGTTGATTCTGCATGGCAGGATGTGGTACAATGATTCCAACATGCCGTGGCTTCCGCGCGGCGGAAAGGATGGTTCTGAAAATGAAATATGTCATCAAAGGCGAGCCGATGCCCGTTGTGATCTGCAATCTCGAAGCAGGGGAAACCATGAAATGCGAGGCCGGCTCCATGAGCTGGATGAGCCCCAACATGCAGATGGAGACCAGCGGCGGCGGCACCGGAAAAATGTTCGGACGCCTCTTCTCCGGGGAGTCCCTGTTCCAGAACAAGTACACCGCCCAGGGCGGCAGCGGCCTGATCGCCTTTGCCTCCAGCTTCCCGGGCTCCATCCGCGCCGTGGAGATCGATCCGGATCACCCAGTGGTGGTGCAGAAGCGGGGCTTCCTGGCCTCGGAGGAGGGCGTGGAGATGTCCGTGTTCTTCCAGAAGAAGGGCATGAGCGGCTTCTTCGGCGGCGAGGGTTTCATCATGCAGAAGCTCTCCGGCACCGGCACCGCCTTCCTAGAGTTCGACGGCAGCATCGTGGAGTATGATCTCAAGGAGGGCCAGCGGATCGTGGTGAACACCGGCAACGTGGCCATGGTGGACGCCACCTGCAGCATCGACGTGCAGCAGGTCAAGGGGGTCAAAAACGTCCTCTTCGGCGGCGAGGGCCTCTTCCACACGGTCATCACCGGCCCCGGCCATGTGGTGCTCCAGACCATGCCTCTCAGCGGCTTTGTCAGCACCATCGCCAGCATGCTCCCCACCAGCAATAACTGATTTGCTCTCGAACGCTGAATTGCAATTCATAACAAAAAGCAGTTCCCGAATAGGGAACTGCTTTTTGGCTATCGAGAACGTCAAGTTGTGACGGGAGAAAAAGTGATAGCGATAAACAGGAATTTTAGGAAGAGATTGTAAAAAGGCGGCGCACCAGAGGCTTGTCATTGCGAGCCAGTGCGCACACTGGCGTGGCAATCCGCATCCCCCGGCGGCGGACTGAAATTATAGTCTCTGTAAAGGAGAACGGATTGCCACACCAGTGACGTCGGTCACTGGTTCGCAATGACATGCTTTCAACTGCATAAAAAAGGCGCTGCCGCAGCAGCGTCTTTTTCATATCTTTTTATCCCTTTTTCCGCCGATGCGCCTTCAAAATCAGCAGCACGAGCAGCGCGCCGTAGATCGCCGCGAGCGCGAGCGTGATAAAGCACATCAGATCGCTCTTCGGCGCGAGGCCGACGAGGATGAGCACCGGCGCGCCGAGGATGATGCCGAAGCTGCTGCCGGTGATG
>CADCQK010000084.1 GCA_902803575.1 Oscillospiraceae bacterium | reverse complement strand
TTCCCCTTGAGGGGAAGGTGGCACGGCGGGAAATAGCCGTGACGGATGAGGTGGAAATCTTGTGCTTCTGCCGAAACTTGGCCACCTTATCAGTCTCGCTTCGCGAGCCAGCTTCTCCTCAAGGAGAAGCCTTTCAAAGCGGAATCATCTCCCCGATAAACCGGAATTTGCGATGAAACAAAAAAGACACGCTGCGAGCAGCGTGTCTTTTTTTATGTTGGGGTTAGATTACTTGATCTGGCCCTGATCATCGAGGGTGACATGGTCGCCGGCGAAGTCAGCAGCAGTCTTGGTGATGTCGTTGGAGACGGAAACCTCACCGGAGAACATGGCGGCGACGAGCGCAGCATAGTCTTCCTCGGAGAAGCCATCGCTCCACTGGGTGCTGGCGGGCAGGCCAACGTAGTTCAGGTTGGCGTCCTCACCGGAGACGAGACCCAGAGTCTCGATCTGGCCGGCGTAGTTGTCCCAGTTGCCGGCGAGGATCTCGCTCAGCAGGGTGTTGACGGTGGCAGCCAGACCCTTCATAGCGGAGGTAACGGTCATGCCCTCGCCGTAAGCGCCGTCGATGGTGCCGGCCTGGTCGACGTCAACGCCGATGACCTTGCCGTCAACCTTGGCAGCAGCCTCAGCAGCGGACTGATAGATGCCGCCGCCGCAGGCGAAGACGACCTCAGTGCCGGCCTTGTACCAGGTATCCATGGCAGCGGTGATGTCGCCGTCGCCAAAGAACTGGCCGCCGTAAACGTATTTCACTTCCACATCGGTGCCCAGCTCCTCGGCAGCAGCGTTAACGCCCTGCACGAAGCCGTAGCCGTAGCGGATAACAGCGGGAACCGCCATGCCGCCCAGGAAGCCCAGCTTGGTGTAGCCCATCTTGGCAGCAGCATAGCCGGCCATGTAGCCGCACAGCTCTTCCTGGTAGACCGCGCAGTAAACATTGCTCATGTCCACATACTCGTCCAGGTTCCAGTTGGTGGGATCGTAGTCATACTTGCCGCCGGCAGCAGTCACGCCAGCCTCGAGCAGATCGCCCAGAGCCACGTCCAGGGCGACGAACTTCACGTCGGGATAGTTGGGAGCAGCCTCAACGATGGTGCCGGCGAAGGCATAGCCGGGCATCACGATGACGTTGTAGCCCTCGGCGACGGCCTGGTCGACCATCTCCACACGGGCAGCGGTGCTGTCGTCAGTGGGCTTGTAGTACTTGAAGTCAACGCTGTTGGACTCACAGAAAGCCTTGCAGGCCTCGTAGGTGGTCTGGTTGAAGCTCTGGTCAGTGATGTCGCCGTAGTCGGTGATCATAGCAACATGGTAATCACCAGTGGCAGCAGCATCGGCGGGTTCTGCGTCGGCGGAGCCGGCGGGGGCGGGCGTGCTGCTGTTGCCGCAGGCGGCCAGCGCGAAGACCATCACCAGCGCGAGAAGCAGTGCGATGTACTTTTTCATGCGTGTTTCCTCCATATAAAAATTTTGGTTGATCCGGAAAAGATTTTAAGTCCCGGTCTGCGCATAGTATATCACAGACCGGGACGGATGTGCAAGAAGGAATTATTACAAAAATATTAAATATTTGTGAAATCCATGTGGTATTACCCCTCCGCAGGCCGCTCACAGACGGTGGTGACGGTGCTGCCGTCGGATACACAGACGACCGTTCCGCTTTCGTCGGTGCGGTAAGCCTGAACCCCCGCATCCTCCAGACGGCTGAGCAGCTTCTCATGGGGATGGCCGTAGTCGTTGTTCACGCCGCAGCTGATGATGCAGGTCTCGGGACCGGCGGCATAGAGCAGCTGGAAACCGGTGGAGTCTTCGCTGCCGTGGTGGCCGGCCTTGAGCACGGTGCAGTCCAGATCGCAGCCCGCGTCCAGGAGGGACTTCTCCTCATCGTATTCCATGTCGCCGGTGAGCAGGAAGGCCGTGGCGCCGTATTCCACCCGGAGGACGAGGCTCATGTTGTTCACGTTGTCGAGACTCTCATAATCCCCTCTGGGTCCCAGCACCGTGACCGTGGCGTCCCCGATGCTGAAGGTGTCATCCGCCGCCGGAACGGTGATGTCCAGCTTCGCTTTGGAGGCGGCGGCGGAAAAGGCGGAGAAGTATTCGTTTTCACTCTCGGTCACCGGACTGTAAGCGACCTTGACGGGGTAATTCTGCACCACCTCGGCCAGGCCGCCGCAGTGATCCCGGTGGGGGTGGGTGGAGACCAGATAGTCGATTTTGGTGACGCCCTGGGCGCGGAGATAGTCCACCACATCGTCCCCCGCGGTCTCGCTGCCGGCGTCCACCAGCATGGTCTGCTTGCCGCAGGTGAGCAGGATGCTGTCCCCCTGCCCCACGTCGATGAAATGCACCGTGAGCCCGCTGCCGATGGCCGGAGAAGGGACGACGGTCTCGCTGTCCCGGAGCTTCTGGTTGTTCAGATTCCACAGGGTGCCGAGGATGCCGATGATCAGCGCCATGATGATAGCGGCAATATGGCCACGGTGGTTGCTCTGGTTCTGATTTTCGTACATGGATTGTCGCCTCTGAAAAATAGATGAAAATATTTTCGCATATTTCTGTAGAAAATGCAAGGGAAACGCGGTTGATTTTCCGACGCGAAACGAGTAGAATAAATAGGATCATAAATGGAAGGGAATGGGAACTCCCATTGGACAACGAGAATAAAACCATCGAACAGCCGAATGGCCGCGCCCGCCGCAGGATCGCATGGATCGCGGGCGTCGCGCTGGCACTGATCCTGGCGCTTCTGCTGGCCACGGCGCTGGTGGGGCAGCGGCAGACGATCTTCCCCAGAGTCACCGCCGAAGGGATCCATCTCGGCGGCATGACCATCTCAGAAGCTGCCGACGCGCTGCGGGAAGCCGGCTGGGACGGCCCGGATCACACGATCCTCACCGTGCAGCTGCCCGCAGAAAAGCAGATCCCCGTCACCTCCGGCACCGCCGGCTGGGTGATCTCCGCCGACGAGGCCGCCAAAAAGGCCTGGCAGTACGGGCGGACGCAGGATCACCCCTTCTCCAACTTCATCGCCTATGTGGCCTCGGCCGTCACCGGGCTGGACATCGGCAGTCACATCACGGACGAGCCGGACGCCGAAGCCATCCGTCAGACAGTGGACGCCGCCGTGGAACAGGTGAACAAGACCCTCCTCGGCGCCGCCGTGGACGACACCCCCGGCGCTCAGGCCGTGTGCCTCTACAAGGGCGGCGAGCTGCTGACCCTGGAGGCCGACGCCGTCTATGACAACATTTTGTTTGCTTTGAAGGAGCACACCTCCCAGCTGGATCTGACCCCCGCACTGGCTGAGGACGCCGAGGCAGAAAAACGGGACATGGCGGAGCTGCACTACTATCTCTGCGACGAGCCCCAGAACGCCTATTACGACACCGCATCCCAAACCGTCATCAACGGCAAACCCGGCGTGGCCTTCGACGTGGACGAGGCGGAGCGCCTGTGGGACGCGGCGAAGATCGGCGATCTGATCCGGATCCCCGCTACCATCACGGAGCCTGCGCTTTTGAACGCGGACGAGACCGTGCTCTATGCCGACCTGCTGAGCCAGAAGAGCACCTCTCTCGGCGGCAGCAGCGCCAACCGTGTGGGGAACGTGTCTCTGGCGGCATCGCGGATCGACAACGTGGTGCTGATGCCCGGCCAGAGCTTCAGCTATAACGACGTGGTTGGCCAGCGCACCATCGACGCCGGCTTCCGGGAGGCGGGCGCCTACGCCGACGGAAGAGTCGTACAGGAGGTGGGCGGCGGCATCTGCCAGGTGAGCTCCACCCTCTATTACTGCGCTCTGACCGCCAATCTCCAGATCGACCAGCGCACGAACCACTACTTCTCCGTGGGCTATATCGAGCCAGGCATGGACGCCACCGTCAGCTGGGGCGGCCCGGAGTTCGTGTTCACCAACAACCGCACCTTCCCCATCGTGATCCGCGCCAGAGTGGAAAACGGCGCTGTGACCGTGGAGATTTGGGGTACCGACGTGGACGGCTCCACCGTCAGCATGAGCTACGCCCAGAGCGGCATGTCCGTGGTCACCTACCGCGGCGTCTATGATCGGGACGGCAACCTGATCTCCAAAAACGAAGAGGCCCGAAGCCTCTACCACACCCACGATTAACATCCCGCGCTGCAGGTTTCTGCAGCGCGGTTTTTTAATTGGATTCTCCTAAAAAGCCCCCCTTGCCCTACAAATCCTGAAAAATTGTATTTTACCGGTTTTCACTTTTACAATATTATTAAAATGAATATGGATCATTCCATATTGCATCCGCTTCAAGCGGATGGGTTTGGGGGGATATGAAACCCACGTTCTTTGAGAATGTGGGTTTCATACAGTCTATAAGAGATTCCGTATTGGGGGATACGGAGCGGAAGTCAAGAAAAGGAGAATCCAGATGAAACAAACCGGAAAGAAGCTGCTGAGCCTGGTTCTGGCAGCGGTCATGGTCTTCGCGCTGGGCGTCACCGGCGTCACGGCGCACACCTTTGTTCCTGCAGGGGCCGTCACCCGCGCGCAGATCGCGGTGATCCTCGCCCGGTATCAGGGCGCAGCTGCCTGAATACCCCTTAAAAGTGGCGTCGTCTGAAAACGGCGCCATTTTTTGGTGGAAAAAGCTGTTATTCTGCTGTATAATGGTATTATTCTGAAAAGGAAGCGCCTGCCATGAACAAGTTTGACGCGAAGTATCAGCTCTACAACGACAAAATGATCGACGCCATGATCCAGCTGCTGCAGAAAAAATCCTTCGACGCCATCACGGTCACGGAGATCTGCCGCACCGCAGGGATCCAGCGCTCCACCTTTTACGCCCACTACAGCGACCCCTATGAGCTGCTGCAGGACATGGCAAATCAGGTGCTCAAGAGCTTCTGGGCCTATTGGCAGTCCCACGCTGCCCGGGAACCGGAGCCGAAGATCAATCAGGAGAATCTGGAGATCTTCTTTGCCTACGTGCAGGAGCATCAGGAGCAGGCCAGGGCGCTTTTTCGGGAGCAGTCCACCGTGTTCTGGGAGCCGATCCTTCAATGGATCTCCGAACAGCTGAAGACCATCAGCCGGGATCAGGAGCACGTCCGTTACACTGCGATCTTCTATCTCTCCGGTGTGGTGAACGTAACCAACCGCTGGCTCTACACCGGCTGCAAAGAGAGTGTAGAATCCCTCTGCGATCTGATCTTCAGCTGTCTGCCCAGCCAATAATCCTATCAAAAAATCCCGCCTCGGTCGAGGCGGGATTTTGAGGTTTTGTATTATTCAGTATCGTCGGAGATCACACCGTAGCCGCCCTTTTTGCGGCGATAGACCACCGAGATGGCGCCGTCGGACTCCTCGTCCCGGAAGACGAAGAACTCATGCTCCAGCAGATTCATCTGGAGGATGGCCTCCTCCACGCTCATGGGCTTGATGCTGAAGTGCTTGCGGCGGACGATCTCGAACTCCTCGGGCTCCTCCGGCTCGACCATCGGAGCCGCAGCGATCTCGCGCTCCACAGCGCCCTCGCGCAGTCTCTTGGCCAGGCGGGTCTTGTTCTTGCGGATCTGCCGCTCGATGGTGGCAACGGCGGAGTCCACGGACGCGTACATGTCGCTGGTGATCTCGCTGGCGCGGAAGAACGTGCCGTGGTTCTTGAGGGTCAGCTCGACCAGATAGCGGCCGCGCTCGGTGCTGAAGGTGACGAATGCCTCGCTCTCCTCCTTGAAGAACCGGTCAAGCTTGCCGGCCTTTTTCTCGGTATGGGCGCGGAGGTTTTCGGAGGCCTCCATCTTCTTCTCCGTGAATGTGAACTTCATGTGGTTCAGCTCCTTTCTTAGGATCTGACTTCATTATAGCGCATTGCTCCGAAAAAGAAAAGACTTTTCTGTGAAAAATCACCGTGAACGCCGAAGAGCACCCGGCGGTTCACGGTGATATTGTACAAATGCAGGGGTTTCAGGCCTTGCGATAGCGTTTCTGGTTCTTCTCCCAAAGGATCCAGAGGCCGTTGAGCAGCAGGTTTTTCTCGTAGCGGATCTCCCGTTTGCATAGGGGAACGATCTTCCCGCCGAGACCGCCGGTGGCGATGACCGCGGCAGGTCTGCCCAGCTCCTCCTCTATGCGTTCGATCATGCCGTCCATCATGCAGGCGGCCCCCACCACGGCGCCGGAGCGCATGGCCTCCACGGTGTCGCCGCAGATGACCTGCTTCGGCGGCTCCAGAGAGATGTGGGGCAGCTGAGAGGTGCCGTTTGCCAGCGCCGCCACGCTGATGCCCACGCCGGGGGCGATGCAGCCGCCGCGGAAGCGGCCGTTTTCGTCCACGACGGTCATGGTGGTGGCAGTGCCCATGTCCACGATGATCAGCGGCGGCTCCGCCATGGACATGGCAGCCACGGCGCCCACCACCAGATCCGCGCCGATCTGGGCAGGATCGTCCACACCGAGATTCAGTCCGGTCTTGATGCCGGGGCCCACCAGCAGCACGTCGCAGCCGGTGACCATCCGCACCGCCGCGCTCAGGGCGGCGTTCAGCGGCGGCACCACGCTGGAGAGGATGCATCCCTCCATGTTGCCGGGGTCGATGTCCCCGAAGTTCAGCGCCGAGCGCAGAGAGATGGCATACTCATGGGCGGTCTTGCGCCGGTCGGTCTCCATGCGGGTGACGCCGACGATCTTGCCGTCCTCCATGCAGCCCAGGACGATATTCGTATTTCCAACATCGATTGCGAGGATCATGGGGATCCATCCTTTCTCAGAAAAAACGCTGAAACTTCCTTCGAGGCTTCAGCGTTTTCGGATTGACTTACTTCTGGGTCTTGCGGCCGAGATTCACCAGGCGCACGATGACCGGCGCCAGGATCACGTTCACCAGCAGCTCGAACAGGAAGTTCAGGCCCACGAAGCCGGTGATCATGTAGGTGCCCACGTTCTCAAAGCCCGCGGCCTTGCCCCACTCGGTGACGGCGTCCAGGAAAAACAGCACGCAGCCCACGAGAAACAGGCCGGTATTCACCACAGGCGCGGTGATGGCGGCACAGACGACGGCGGCAAACTGGTTTTTCTTCTCCAGCGCCCGATAGACCAGACCCGCGCAGAGACCGGCGCAGGTGCCCTTGACCAGAACGGTCAGAACGGTGCCCAGGGGATTGATGGCCAGGAAGGGGGCGGCGTCTCCGGTCAGAAGTACCATGACACCGAACACCAGACCGAGCCAGGCTCCGATCCACACGCCGTAGAGCGCAGCGCCGATGACGATGGGAACCAGCACCAGCGAGATCGAAAAGACTCCGAAGTGGATCGCTCCGCCGATGAGCTGCAGAACGATGACGATGGCGGTCAGAATGGCCGCGCCCGCGATGGTGCGGGTCTTGTTGTGGTTTTGCATATGTAATTCCTCCTTGCTGCCGTTCCCGTTTGGGATCGAAAAACCGCTCCCCGGGATATAGCGCAAGACACATTATACATAGAATTGCAAAAATTGCAAGCAGATTTTTAACGGCGGGTTTACACATCGACCACCGGTTGTTCAGCATTTGTCGAAATGACGAACGATTTCCGTTTTCCGGGATTTTTTTCTCCGTTTTCGAAGGCCGGAAACCCTTGACATTCCGGCCATTTTTCGTGATAATGTATGATATATTCGATATTGTAGTTTTTATGGCAGTGTTCCAAATTTCAATTTTGGCGCTGCCGCAATTTTTCCGGGAGGTAATCGCCATGCACAAGGTCGGCGTAATCATGGGCAGCGACAGTGATCTGCCCGTCGTCGAAAAAGCCATCCACACCCTGCAGGAGCTGGGCATTCCCACGGAGGTTCACGTCTTCTCGGCACACAGAACGCCGGAGGAGTCCCGTGCCTTCGCTCTCGGTGCGCGCAAGGCGGGCTTTGGCGCGATTCTGTGCGCCGCTGGAAAAGCCGCCCACCTGGCCGGCGCCATTGCGGCCAACACCACGCTGCCGGTCATCGGCATTCCGATCAAATCTTCAACCTTAGACGGCATTGACGCTCTTCTGTCCACGGTCCAGATGCCCAGCGGCATCCCGGTTGCGACCGTGGCCATCGATGGGGCTGTCAATGCCGCTTTGCTTGCAGCCGAGATCCTTGCCGTCTCCGATCCGGAGCTGGCAAAGCGTCTGGACGACCGCCGCAGAGCCGACACCGCAAAGACCCTTGAGAAAAACGCCGCCATCGAGGCGAAATACAACCACTGAATCTTCCGCTTGAAAGGAGCGCTTATCATGAACAAAGGACAACAGCTTTACGAAGGAAAGGCCAAGAAGGTCTTCGCCACCGAGGATCCCGATCTGGTCATCGTCTCCTACAAGGATGACGCCACCGCCTTCAACGGTCAGAAAAAGGGCACCATCGTCGGCAAGGGCGTGGTGAACAACAAGGTCACCAACTACCTCATGCAGCTGCTGGAGAAGGAGGGCGTCCCCACCCACTTCGTCGAGGAGCTCAATGACCGCGACACCGTCGTGAAGCACGTCTCCATCGTGCCGCTGGAGGTCATCATCCGCAACATCTCCGCCGGCAGCTTTGCCAAGCGC
>CADCQK010000083.1 GCA_902803575.1 Oscillospiraceae bacterium | reverse complement strand
GCTCCTGAATGATCTCCATGTGGAGCATACCCAGAAAGCCGCAGCGGAAGCCGAAGCCCAGGGCGGCAGAGCTCTCCGGCTCGAAGGAGAGAGAGGCGTCGTTGAGCTTAAGCTTTTCCAGCGCGTCCCGCAGATCGGGATACTTGGAGCCGTCCTCGGTGTAGATGCCGCAGTAGACCATGCTTCTGGCGGGCCGGTAGCCCGGCAGCGGCTCGGCGGCGGGATTGGCAACGGAGGTGACCGTGTCGCCCACCCGGGTGTCGTCCACGTTCTTGATGCTGGCGGTGAAGTAGCCCACATCGCCGCAGCCCAATTCGTCGCAGGGATCCAGACCGATGGGACGCAGGTGGCCCACCTCGACGATTTTGTAGCTGGCGCCGGTGGCCATCATGCGGATCTCCATGTCCTTTTTGATGACGCCCTGCATCACGCGCACCAGCACGATCACGCCCCGATAGGCATCATACTGGCTGTCGAATACCAGTGCCTGCAGCGGCGCGTCGGGGTCGCCCTTGGGGGCGGGGATGTTGTCCACAATGCTGTCCAGCACCGCCTGAATGTTGATGCCCTGCTTGGCGCTGATCTCCGGCGCGTCCATGGCGGGGATGCCGATGATGTCCTCCACCTCGGTTTTGGTGCGGTGGGGGTCGGCGGCGGGCAGATCAATTTTGTTGATCACCGGCAGGATCTCCAGATCGTGCTCCAGCGCCAGATAGGTGTTGGCGAGGGTCTGGGCCTCCACGCCCTGGGAGGCGTCCACGATCAGCACCGCGCCCTCGCAGGCGGCCAGAGAGCGGCTCACCTCATAGTTGAAGTCCACGTGGCCCGGGGTGTCGATCAGATTCAGGGTATAATTCTCGCCGTTTCGATTGTAATTCAGACCCACGGCCCGGGCCTTGATGGTGATGCCGCGCTCCCGCTCCAGATCCATGTTGTCCAGAAGCTGGTCGGCCATGTCCCGCTGCTCCACCGCGCCGCAGAGCTCGATGAGCCGGTCGGACAGGGTGGACTTGCCGTGGTCGATGTGTGCGATGATGGAAAAATTACGAATGTGGTCCTGTGGGATCATGGGTTCTCCTCCCCGGTCAGTGTATCCAGTGCGTCCTGGGCCAGCGCCGCAGAATCGGAAATGCTGCGGATGGCGGTTTTCAGCCGTTCCAGCTCCTCCGAGGGCGGCAGGGGCGTTCTGCTGCGCCCCAGCATATAGTCCGCGCTGACGCCGTAATAGTCGCAGGCCTTGCAGACGAAAGCCAGCCCCGGCTCCCGCGCGCCGTTTTCATAGTGGCTCAAAAGGGCCTGACTGATGCCCAGCTCCGCCGCCACGGTCCTTTGACTGCGGCCGCTGTTTCTCCGGAGCTCAGACAGCACGTCGGAAAAATTGCGCTCCATCGTTCCGTCTCCTTCTGATGCTTTGATTACAGATGGTATTATACCAACCGGAAATGCATTTGTAAAGCATCAACTTTCCGCGAAAAAGAAAGCTGCAAAAGGACGTTTGCGTTCATCCTTTTGCAGCGTATTTATTATGAGAATACCGATCTCAGCCAGAGCTTGAACCGCTGCCAGAGCGTCAGTTCCACCGGAACTTCCTCCGTGACGATCTCCACCGTCTCCGGCTGTGGAATGGAGCGCACCGGCGCCGGTTCGGGTACGGGCTTCGGCTCCGGGGCGGGCTGCTCGATGACGCGCTTTTTGAAATAGTCCTGGAGCGCCGCCTGACTGATGAAGCTGCCGACCGGCTCCGGCCTGACATAGCTGCCGTCGGACTGGAGGATCCAGGCCTTCCGGTTGTCCAGCCGCATGAACTCCAGGATCGCCAGCAGCTGCTCCCGGATGCTGCGGCTCTGCACCTCCACAAAAGCCTCCACCCGTCGGATCATGTTCCGCTCCAGCAGGTCGCCGGAACCGAAATAGACCTTCGTGGCGCCGCCGCGGCCAAATACAAGAATGCGTTCATGCTCCAGATACCGGCCGATGACGCTGCGGATCTGGATGTGGTCGGTCTCACCGGGCACCCCGGGTTTGAGACAGCAGATGCCGCGGACGAAGAGGCTGATCTCCGTGCCGGCTTTGGAGGCGGCGATCAACGCGGACATCACCACCGGGTCATTCATGGAGTTGACCTTCAGCCAGATGCGCCCGGCGCTGCCCAGCTTAGCCTGGGTGCCGATCTGCCGCACCAGCCAGGGACGGAAGTCCTTGGGGGAGGTGACCAGAGCTTTGGTTTCGTCCACAACTTCGCCTTTTTCCAGCGCCTGAAAAATTGCCTTCGCGTCCAGCCCCACCTGGGGGTCGGCGGTCAGAAGCATCAGATCGGTGTACTGCTCGGCGGTGGACTCGTTGTAATTTCCGGTGCCCACCTGCGTATAATAGATTGTCCCCCCGGGGACCTTCCGCTCGATCAGACAGAGCTTGGCGTGGACCTTATAGTCCAGCAGTCCGTAGCGGATCTCGCAGCCGGCATCCTCCAGCATGCGGGAGTAGTCGATGTTGTTCTGCTCGTCAAATCGGGCGCGCAGCTCCAGCACGCAGCGGACCCGCTTTCCCTGACTGGCGGCATAGGCCAGCGCCGCGGCGATGCGGCTGCTGCCCGCCATCCGGTAGAGGGTGATGGAGATGGAGGCCACATCCTCGGAATCCGCCGCCTCGTAGAGCAGATCCACGAAGGGGTCGATCCGCTGGTAGGGCAGGGCGATGAGAATGTCATTGGCTTTTAAGTATTCAAAATAGTCGCCTTTTTTCAGCTTCGAGACCTTTGCCGGCTCCGGCAGCTGCATCCGAAGACTCTGGGGGATCACATCGGCGCCCAGCTTTTGCACGAAGCTGAGATCCAGCGGCAGCGCCATGGGGAAGATCCGCTCCTCCGGCAGCTTCAGCTCTGCCTGTACCAGCTCCACCATCCGCTCCGAGGCGTCCTTCGAAAGCTGCGCCCGCACCGGTTCCAGCCGTCTCCGCTGCCGCAGCAGACGCTCCATCACAGAGCGGAAGTCGGCATCACAGTCGTCCATCACGTCCCCGGCGTCGATCTCGGCGTTGCGGGTGACTCTGACGAGGGCGGTCTCCTCCGGCTTTCGGTCAGAGAACAGGGTGTGGGCATAGCGCCGCACCAGCTCGGCGGTGGGGAGGATCTTCGTCACCTCGTCCAGATGGAAGACGAAATATTTCGGCAGATGCAGCGTCGGCACCAGACCGACGGCCCGCTTCTTGCCGTGTCCCAGCAGCACCAGGGCGTAGATCTCCTTGTTTCGAAGGAAGGGCAGCGGCTGGCCCCGCTCGATGATCTGCGGCTGCAGCAGGGGGCGGAGTTCCTTGAATTTCTGCTTCACCAGCGCCTTGTCCACGTCACTGAGCTGATCGCAGTCCAACAGCTCCACATGCTGCTTCTGGAGCGCTCTGCGGACGGTCTCGTACTGCTGCTCCAGCAGCGGCAGCTGGTTTGCGGTCTCCTCTGCGATGGCGTCCAGCTGCTCCGAGGGCGTCATGCCGGTGAGTCGGTCGCCCTGGAAGGGGTGCAGGCTGTTCCGGTCGGTGAGTCCGCCCACTCTGACCATATAAAACTCATCCAGATTCGTCCCGTAGATGGAGAGGAATTTCAGTCGCTCGAAGGGCGGCAGTGTGTCATCGGCGCTCTCCAGCAGCACCCGGCGGTTGAACTGCAGCCAGCTGAGCTCCCGGTTCAAAAACAGCTTCTGATCCGCGCTCAGCTCCACCGGCTGAAACAGCGTGCCGTCGTCCTCGGCCAGCATTTCCCGCAGCGCCTCTGCGCCGGGCAGTGCAGTTGCCTGTACCATGATCTTCCCCTCCTTGATTCTGCCTTTGAATGCAATTATTATAAATGCCGGAGCAGATCGTGTCAACTTTCGCCTTTTCCTTGCTTTTTTCATATTTGTGGTGTAAAGTAAAACGATATTGTGCGGTGAATTGGGAGTTTATCGGGGTGTTTTTTAGAACACCGTAGGGCGGGGACCTGTGCCCCGCCGTAACACCGGCAGCATATTCAACACGGCGGGGCACAGGTCCCCGCCCTACAAGGAACGCCCCGATAAACTATAATTTAAAAACTCCACACTGAAAAGGAGGCTCTCCCTTTGCAGCAGAGCAAGCAGAACTATCTGCATGGCGCGGCGATCTTAACGCTGGGCGTCATCATCACCAAGATCCTCGGCGCGATCTACAAGATCCCTCTGGGGAACATCCTCGGCGACGAGGGGTATGCCCACTTCATGGTGGCGTATAATATCTATAATGTATTCCTGACCCTCTCCACCGCCGGTCTACCGGTGGCGCTGTCGCGGATGATCAGCGAGGCGGAGACCCTGAACCGCCCCATGCAGCTCAAGCGCACCTTCCACGTGGCGCTGGGCGTGTTCGCGGTGATCGGTCTCATCTCCAGCCTGATCATGTACCTGTTCCCCACGGAGCTGGCCTCCATGATGGACGAGGTGGAGGCGGCACAGAGTATTCTGGCCATCAGCCCCGCCATGTTCATGGTCTGCATCGTGGCGGCCTACAAGGGCTTTGCCCAGGGGCAGAGCAACATGACCCCCACCACCGTCTCTCAGGTGCTGGAGGTGCTGGTGAAGACCGTGGTGGGTCTGGTGCTGGCCTGGTATCTGGTGCACATCGGCAAGAGCCTGCCGGTGGCTTCCGGCGGCGCCATCTTCGGCGTCACGGCGGGCGGTCTTGTGGCGCTGATCTACATGATCCTCTACAAGCGGCGGCACTACCCGGATCAGGTCGTGGCGGATCCCGACGTGCCGGATAAGCCCGGCCAGATCGTCAAGACCCTTCTGAAGATCGGCATCCCCATCACTCTGGGCAGTTGCGTCCTGAGTCTCATCAATCTGATCGACGCGAAGCTGGTCCTGAACCGACTCCAGACTGCGGCGGGCTTCAGCTATCTGGACGCGAAGAACCTCTACGGCATCTACGGCAAGGCCCAGACCCTGTATAACCTTCCCGCCGCCTTCATCGTGCCCTTCACCATCAGCATCATCCCCGCCATCACCTCGCTGGTGGTGCAGCGGGAACACAAGGAGGCCAGCGCCGTGGCGGCATCGAGCCTTCGCGTCGCGGCATTGCTGTTTTTCCCCATGGGCATCGGTCTTGCGGTGCTGTCGGGGCCCATTATGCACACTCTCTATCCCACGGGCAACGAAGCCGGGCCGGGACTGCTTCTGATCCTCGGCGTCGCGGCAATCTTCGTCTGCCTCGCGCAGATGACCACCGCCCTGCTGCAGGCCACCCGAAACGAGCTCTGGCCGGTGTGGTCCATGATCGCCGCGGGTCTGGTGAAGATCCTGGTGAACTGGGTTCTGGTGGGCAACCCCGACGTGGGCATCTACGGCGCCCCGGTGGGCACCCTCTGCTGCTACATCGTCATGTGCGCCATGAACGTGATCTTCCTGAAGCGGAAACTGCGCGAGCCGCTGCCGGTGCTGAAGTGCCTGATCCGTCCGCTGGTGAGCAGCCTGATCATGGGCGTCGCGGCCTTCGCGGTCTGCAGGGGCCTCATGATGGTGCTGGGATCCGGCTGGAAGGGGACGGCCGTTTCCATGCTGGGCGCGGTGGTGATCGCGGTTCTGGTCTACCTGATCGCGGCGGTCCGCACCCATGCGGTCACGGCGGAGGATCTCCGTCTGGCGCCCTATGGGGAGAAAATCGCCAAATGGCTGAAAATTCGGTGATGAATCTCCGACAAAACGCCGAAAAGATTGATTTTCAACGGTTTATTTCTGAAAAAGGCTTGCACGGGTGATGAAAATATGTTAAGTTTTGTCTGCAAAGAACGGTATACCCTGGCGGACTTTGTGCAGCTCATTTCCTTCCTTCGCTCGGAGGAGGGCTGTCCCTGGGATCGGGTGCAGACCCACGAGAGCATTCGCAGGAACTTCATTGAGGAGGCCTACGAGGCGGTGGAGGCGCTGGATCAGGGGGAGCTGGCCCACATGCGCGAGGAGCTGGGCGACGTTCTGATGCAGGTGCTGTTCCATACAGACATCGAGCGGGCCGCCGGACACTTCGACATCGACGATGTGGCCGACGCCGCCTGCAAAAAGCTGGTCAATCGCCACCCCCACGTCTTCGGCACCCCGGAGCAGCGGGCCGCCGGCCAGGACTGGGAGGCGGAAAAGCGCCGGGAGCGGGGCCAGACCACCGTGGCCGAGAGCATGGAGAGCGTCTCCAAAGCCCTGCCGGGACTCTGGCAGGCGGAGAAGCTCCAGAGCAAAGCCGCGAAGGTTGGCTACGACTGGCCGGACACCGAGACCGCGTTTCGAAAGCTGCCGGAGGAGACCGAAGAACTCCGGGAGGCCATCGAATCCGACGACACCGACGCCATCGAGGAGGAGCTGGGCGACCTGCTCTTTGCCGCGGTGAAGGTGGGACGCTTCTGCGGCGTCGATCCGGAGCAGGCCATCCGCCGCAGCTGCGAGAAGTTTATCCGCAGATTCCGCGGTGTGGAGCAGGCGGTTCTGGACGCGGGAAAGCATCTGGAGGACTGCACTCTGGAGGAAATGCTGAATTATTACCAGAATGTAAAGAATCAAGAATAGCCTTGATTTTTCTGGTTTTTTGTGGTATGATTTTTGCATTGCGCAAATTTCAATATTGTACAAACAAGAAAACAGGAGGAAATTACTATGAATAAGGCAGAACTCATCGCCGCCGTCGCCGAGAGCGCTGGTCTCTCCAAGAAGGACAGCGAGAAGGCCGTCAACGCCACCTTTACCGCCATCACCGAGGCTCTCGAGGCCGGTGAGAAGGTTTCCCTGGTTGGCTTCGGCGCTTTTGAT
>CADCQK010000082.1 GCA_902803575.1 Oscillospiraceae bacterium | reverse complement strand
GGGTAAAAGATCATGGGTTTGTCATAGACCGGGAGGAGCTGCTTGCTCGTCACCATGGTCAGCGGATAAAGCCGCGTGCCGGCGCCGCCGGCGAGGATGATACCTTTCATATTTCTCTCTCCTTCGCTGCATTTGCGATGGTCTCATACATATTCAGAAGATCTTTGCGGTTTTGCTCTTTGCTATATGTTCTGGCGGCGTGGTCGTGTCCTTTTTGAGAAAAGGCTTTTGCCAATTCGTCGTTTCCGAACAGCTGACAGACGTATTCCGCCATCATATACGTTTCATTGAACGGGTACAGGTAGCCGTCCTTCCCATGGTCGATCATCTCCTGCAGGCCTCCAACGCAGGACGCTACGCTCGGCACGCCGGAGATCATCGCCTCGCCCAGAGCGGTGGAATGATTCTCGATCGCGGAGGCGGAGACGAACACATGCGATTTTAAGAGCCGCTCATGCATTTGCTCCTCATTCAAGAAGCCCAGGAAGGTGATGTGGTCCTTCAAACCGTATTTTTCAATCAGCCCCTGCACATACCAGTCGTAGTCCGGCGCGAGATCCATGATCTTCTTTTTCAGACCGGTATATTATATGGAATTGTAATGTCCGAGGAATAACGGTGTTCGCCGGTAATCACAAGCCCGTTCCACGCAGGCACGCGGAACTCCCAGAAAAATTGCTCAAACCACTCAATTGGATTCTCTCTCGCTGGTTCATAGTACTCCCGGATAAACTGCTCAAATATGTGGTCTGTCTCTCTGACCAGCTTGCGGTCGTGGAGGAAGAATTTGTAGAGCGTCGTACAAGCGCGGCCGGAGGGCTTTCCGGGAAACTTTGTTCTGCCGTGGAAGCGCTTGGAGAAATAGGCTCTGCCAATCTCAGACGCCCAGGATTTGATTTCAACGTCAAAGCCGGTGATCTTGTTCAGCACAATTCGCTTTCTGACGTCGTTTGGATTGCTGTCGAGCAGGTCGCCGCAGTTCCAGCGCAGAATCTGGCCCACCACTTCGGGGTGCTCCTCTGGCGAGATCTGCTCTGGGACGGGGTAGATTGTGTGCTCGACGCCCAGCGCTTTGCAGATCGTCGCCGCGGCCTCGCAATCCACCTGCTCGGCTTCGGAAGAACTGTAGCTGTAATAACGGAAGCGGTCATACAGCCCGCTACCGCAGGCCAGCGTGGTCTTGCTGTCGCAGCCGCCGGTGAGGGAAATCGCGGGCTTGTCCCACTTTTGGGCGATCAACTTTAGAGAATTGTGCAGAATCTGTCCTGCCTCCTGCACCAGCTCGCTGCGGCTTTTCTCCTTGATCTGATACGGGGTAAAGAAGCGTCGGTTCGTAAAAGTTCCATTATGATACGTGCAGCAGAAATTCGGCGTTACACGCTTCAGCCCTACAAACTGCGTCAAATCACCCGGGAGAGAATTGCCCAGCAAAGAGAAAAAACGATAGCTAGTCAGCCGCTCAACATACGGAGCTTTTTTCAAACCAAGCATCTCACCGAGCAGCATCGTGTGAGATGAGACATAGAGCTTTCCGTTTTGTGACGTGTAAAAAGTTGTTTGCATTCCGCTGGCGTCATCCACGATCCAAACATCGTCGTTTCGGATCACAAACAGCGTAAACACGCCTGTCAGTTCGTTGAAGTAATCCCAAAAGGAAACCTCGTCTATTTGAAGCCGTTCCAGACAATTTGCGAGAATCTGATTCTCTCCGGCCTCCATGGAAAATGGGTTATAAGCATGACCCACCAGCGCCGCGGCCGTATCGTTTTTCACACAGACACTGCAGTTTTGCTGCGGATGTACCAACAGCGTTCTCCCTGCGAGGTCAAAGTGACGCCACACACCGTAAAACGGATAAGCAGACTCGTCCACCGCGGCATCCGTGAAGAGAAAGCCACGGATATAGAGCTTTTCGCGATACTGCGGAAACGCATCCATAACGGACTGCATAGATTTCAAAATGCCATCCTCCTTGCGCTGTCAGCTGTTTTGCCGATACAGCTCCATCACTTCGCGCACGATCTCGGTCTCATCAAAAATCTGAACCTTCCCCAAATCCGGTGTGCGATCCACCGCCATTGCTTTTTTGATTTCCCTTGCCATGGCATCGTCGTCGTTCAGCTTCACCAGGGCACCGAAGCCGCTTTGCTTTACTACATCTGCATTGCCTCGGACATCGGTGGCAATGATGTATCTGCCGCTGGCGGCGGCCTCGATGAGGTTCATCGGCAGGCCTTCCTGACGGCTGGAGGAGATCACGCAGTCGCTCGCGGCGAGGAGCTTGTCGATATCGCGGCGGTAGCCCATGAGCTGCACCATATCGGAGATGCCGAGTTCGGCGCAAAGTCTTTCGTATTCGTCTTTCAAAATAGGCTGGCCGGGCAGGAGCGCGACCATGTTGGGGCATTCGTTCTTGATACGTGCCATGGCGCGGAAGATCATCGGCTGATTCTTTCGCACGGAAAGATCCGCCGCGCAGAGCATCACGAACTGCTCCGGCTTGATGCCGAGTGACTCGCGAGCAGCCTGCTTCTCTTCTGCCGTCGCCACATGGAACTTCGACAGATCCACACCGACGCCATTGACCTTGACGACCTTGCCTGCCTTGAAGTGCTTTCTGGCGAGGTCATAGTCCTCCTGGTTGATGGTAATGAGCACGTCTGTCTCTTTGGCGAGCTCCTTTTCCACCGGGAAGAACATGGCCCAATACTTTTTCGGCGCGCCGTTGTAGAAGTGGAAGCCATGGGCCGTATAGAACACCTTTGTGCCACGTTTGCGGGCGTCCTTCGCAGCGATGCGCGTCATGACGCCGCCGACGGGTGTATGGCAGTGGATGATGTCATAGTTGCCTTCGTCGATGACCTTCTTGAGGATCTTGCAGGCCTTCGCATTCTGCGGGCTGTAGGGGCTGCGCTCAAAAGGAACCTCAAAGGTCTGATCGATGATGGAGAGATCCAGTCCCGGCTTGTCCGCAGAGTTGTCATGGAACGCCGCGTGCACCTCATGTCCCGCATCCTTCAGTGCCTGGATCACCGGCATGTGGAACTGACCGATATGGCTTCGCACGGTGGCAACGTATAATATCTTCATAAATCTGTCGTCCGTTTCTGTTGTTGATCGTTGGTGGAGTCTGGCCAAAAAAGGGCGCAAAACCCTATGGCAATACAGATTATATATTATCACTATTTCCGTCTATTGTCTACAACCAAAGAGCCCAATTTGTATGCAGGAAGTTTGGGATATTGTATAGATTTCTTGCAAATACCAAGATTCTCGTCTAGAAATGAACGCAAGTAATCATGCGGCCTAAGGGTTCAGAGTTTGGGCACTGGTCTTCGCGCCGGTGGAACCAATGAAATTGTAGTTTTATCTGCCGCTTCCGAATCAAAACCACCCAAAAGCCAAAAACACCATTGACAAATCGGGAAAATCGGGTAAAGTTATAGGGTACAACGAAGCGCGGAAAGCCTTGATTTTTCAAGGTTTTTTGCGTTGAAAAAGGGCCCGATTTTTACGACAATTTTTACGACAAAAGGGTACAAAACGGCCCTCTGGCGCCGGGTATATTCGAAAAGCGAAAACCCGAAAACCGTTGATTTTCAACAGTTTTTAAAAGAGCCATACCCTCAAAATACCGTCGGATTCTATTCCCGACGATGAAGCCCATGGAGTAATCTAATATGAAAAAACTCTTCGGCGGCCTGAATCTTACCTGGCCGAAAATCATCATCGCCGCAGTGCTTGCTGGCATTTACACCGCCGTCATGGCGATCCTGCCCATCACCAAGGACACCTCCTTCGCGGACATCAGCATCAGCTTTGAGGTTTGGATCCTCTTCGGCATCCTGATCATCGTCAACAGCAAGACGCCTCTGGAAAGCGCGCTGAAGTGCTTCGTGTTCTTTCTGATCAGCCAGCCGCTGGTTTACCTGATCCAGGTGCCGTTCAACGTCTACGGCTGGGGCATCTTCCGGTACTATCCCCCCTGGTTCCTCTGGACGCTGTTCACCCTGGTCATGGGCTATGTGGGCTGGTACATGCGCAAGGAAAAATGGTGGGCTCTGCTGATCCTCGGCGCCATGCTGGTGCTGCTGGCCTACCACTATTACGGCTTCTTGCGGGAGACCATCTCCTTCTTCCCCAACCACCTGCTGAGCGCGATCTTCTGCGCGGTGACCATGATCGCCTATCCCCTGTGCATCTTTGAGAAGAAACAGCTGCGGACGGTTGGCGTCATCCTCAGCGTGGTACTGCTGCTGGCGGTCACCGTGATCGTCTTTACCAACGGCAGAACCTCCTATGAGACGGAGGTCCTCTCCAACGGCGGCTCTCAGGGTGCCACCTTTGACGACACCTATACCGCCGAGTTTGCGGACCCGAGTTTCGGCACTGCGGAGATCATCTTTGAAGAAGGAATCGAGGACTACATGGTGCATGTGGCCTTCCACAAAACCGGCAGCACCCAGCTGATCCTGACGGCGCCCGACGGCAGCAAGCAGGTCTTTGATCTGGAGGTCGGACGAGATACCTACAACATTCAAAAAGCCACGGATTCCGGATCATGACCGGATACAAAAAAAGAAACAGCATCCTGCTTTTCGCGGGGTGCTGTTTTTCTTGCGATATAGGGATGTTTATGCTAGAATGCTCTATGCAGAAATCTTTGGAAAATCAATGAGGAGAAGTTATGAAGGAAGCCGGGAATCTCTCGCATCCGCTGTGGACGCGGGACTTCACCATCATCACATTGGGCAGCGTCGTTTCCATGCTGGGAAACGCCCTGTCCGGCTTTGCCATGAGCCTGATGGTGCTGGACATTTCCAAATCCACACTGCTGTACGCCATTTACATCGCCATGTACACCCTGCCGCAGCTGATCATGCCCATCTTCTCCGGGGCGATCCTCGACCGGTTTTCCCGCAAAAAGACCATCTACACCCTGGACTTTCTCTCCGCCTTCCTTTATGCGCTGATGGCGGCGATTTTAGGCACCGGGTGGTTCTCGTTCCCGCTGTTTGCCGTGTACTGCTTCATCCTTGGCAGCATCCAGAGCACCTATATGGTGGCCTATCAGAGCTTTTATCCGCTGCTGATCTCCGAGGGGAACTTCCAGAAGGCCTACTCCATTGCCAGCGTGCTGGAGACCCTCTCCGCCGTGATGGTGCCGGTGTCGGCGTTCCTCTATCGGCAGATCGGGCTGTCTCCATTGCTCGCCATCAACTCCCTCTGCTTTTTCATCGCGGCGGTGATGGAGACGCGGATCCGGGCGGATGAGGAATACCTCCTGACCCAGAAAGAGACCCGGGACACGGAGCTGAAGGCATCCCGGCAGATGCTCCGGGACATCCGGGAGGGCTTTGCCTATCTCAGGAGCGAAAAGGGGCTCATGGCCATCGCCCTCTATTTCGCCTGCTCCGCGGTCTGCGGCGGCATCTCCACGGTGATCGTGCTGCCCTGGTTCAAAGCAGCCTACGACAACGGCGAGTACATGTACATGCTGGTCTGGGGCATGGCCCTGGTGGGCAGAGCCCTGGGCGGGCTGGTGCACTATCGGGTCAAAATCCCCCCGGAGCATCGCTATCAGATCGCCCTCGCGGTGTACATCGTGATCTCCATTCTGGAGGGCGTCTATCTCTTCACGCCGATCCCCATGATGATGGTCATGTGCTTCCTCGTGGGCGTCGGCGGCATCACCAGCTACACCATCCGGATCTCCGCCACCCAGAGCTATGTGCCCGATGAAAGAAAGGGACGCTTCAACGGCGCATTCAACATGCTCTCCACCGCAGGCGCATTGGTGGGCGAGGTGCTGGCTGGCAGTCTCACGCTCATCATGTCGGAGCGTGTGGTGCTGCTGGTGGCCATGTTGCTGTGCGCCCTGGCTGCAGTGGTGTTCATCGGCGGAGGAAAAGAGCACGTGTCGTATATTTACAACAGAACTCAATAACAAAAAACCCCGCTTCTCAAGGAAGCGGGGTTTTTCATTGAGATCTATTCGATCAAAGGGCAGCCTTGGCCTGCTCGCAGAGAGCGGTGAAGGCGGCGGGATCGTGGATCGCGGTCTCGGACAGCATCTTGCGGTTCATGTCGATACCAGCGAGCTTCAGACCGTGCATGAAGGTGGAATAGTTCATGCCGTTGGCCTTGCAGCCGGCGCTGATGCGGGTGATCCAGAGCTGGCGG
>CADCQK010000081.1 GCA_902803575.1 Oscillospiraceae bacterium | reverse complement strand
CTGCGGGAATAATCATCAAAAACAGTTTGCTGGTAGCGATTACTCCTTTGCTGGTCCTTACAGCACATGGCTGGAGGAATAACTCCATGATGGCATATGCTGAAAAACATGTTTATGACGAGACGGGAAAAATATAGTTCATTGGGATAGGAAAGCAACGGCACATCTGATCTGACATCGTGTGAAGTTTAACGATTAATCTATTATTGTTGAAATAGCAATCTTTAGCCAAAAAATGAAGTCTCACCATCGGTGGGACTTCTTTTTTATTCTGAGGGATTTGAACCCTCTGTCATCCCCGAGCGGTTTCGCCGCGCAGCGGCGGGAGCGAGTGGGGACATCCGTGCACGAAGTGACGCTTGCGGCACTTCAAATCCCTCCTTCTCCGCCACCTCGGAGTGAGCATTTTGCTCACTCCGTTTTTTGTTTCCATGAAAGAATCCTGCCGACTGAAGTCAGCAGGATTTTGGATTATGGGGTCCCTTTAAGGCAAAGTGCTGAGAGACATGAGGCCAATCACCTGGGCGGTGTCCTGATAATCTGCGGAGATCTCCCACAGCTCATCGGGGGTGATGTCCATCAGCTCGGCCTGGGCCTTGTCATAGACGCCGGTGGTGTTGTGATACACGCCGATATCGTCGAAGTTGCCCGCAGTCTTTTCATAGGTGAAGTAGAAGTCCTTGGGCTCCAGCGTACTGCCGTCGGCGGAGATGGTGTAGTCACCGAAGACCGCATAGGCCGCGCCGTTGGAACCGGTGTTATAGAAGGTGCCGTCCTGGAGCAGGAACCAGGCGCTACGGGCCCAGCCCTCGGTCACCAGCTGCACCGCGCCGTCCTTCACGGTGTAGAGCGCGAAGATGTTGGAGACGGTGTCCTCGGAGACCTCCACGGGGGTGCCGATGAGCAGCTCCAGCTGGCCGTCACCGCTGAGATCCTTCATCAGATAGCCGATCTGGTCCAGCAGCACTTCCGGCTCTTCATAGATCATCATTTCCCGGATGCCGGTGTAGCCCTCGGGGATCTCCTCAGGGGTGTCGCCCTGCCGGATGTAGTCACGGATCTCCATCAGCTTCTGTTCGTAGAGCTTCACCACTTCCTCCTCGGGCATGGCGCTCTCGGCGGCAGGGGTCTCGGTGGGTGCGGCGGTCTCCGCAGGGGCTTCGGTCTCCGCCGTCTCGGCTGCCTCGGAGCCGGCGGCGGGCTGGGCTGCATGGCTGCAGGCGCCCAGCATCAGGACCAGCGCCAGAACCACGGCGATCCAAAGATTCTTTTTCATGTTCATCCTCCATTGGTTGCATTCCGGTTGCCCGGTAACAATTTATTTTAACACAGATCCCGGCGGTTTACCAGACTTTCCTGACGGGTTTCGCCGGTTCTTGACATTGGACGCGGAAAGCCGTTACAATGTTCCTGTCTTTTTGAAAAGAGGGAACCATATGATCTACATCGGCTGTCATCTTTCGGTGAGCAAGGGCTACGCCGCCATGGGTGAGACCATGGTGGGCTTCGGCGGCAACACCTTCGCCTTCTTCACCAGAAACCCCAGAGGGGGAAAATCCAAAGACCTCCTGCCCGAGGACGCGGCGGCGCTGCTGGAGCTGCTGGATCGGAAGCAGTTCGGTCCGCTGGTTGCCCACGGGAGCTACACCATGAATCTCTGCGCCGCAAAGACGGAGACCCGGGAAAACGGTCTCGATATGCTCCAAAAGGATCTTGCGCGGATGGAGGCGCTCCCCGGGAACTACTATAACTTCCACCCCGGCTCCCACGTGGGCCAGGGAGCGGAGGCCGGGATCGCGCTGATCGCCGACGCGCTGAATCAAAACCTCTGGCCGGAGATGCAGACCACCGTGCTGCTGGAGACCATGGCCGGCAAGGGCTCCGAGATGGGCGGCACCTTTGAGGAGCTCCGGGAGATCATCGACCGGGTGGAGCATCGGGACCATCTGGGCGTCTGTCTCGACACCTGCCACGTCTGGGACGCAGGCTATGATCTGGTGAACGATCTCGACGGTGTGCTGACGGAGTTTGACCGGGTGGTGGGGCTGGAGCGCCTCTGTGCCGTCCACCTGAATGACAGCAAAAACGACTGCGGCTCCCACAAGGACCGCCACGAGAAGCTGGGGCTGGGGTATCTGGGGGAAGACGCATTGAAGCGGATCGTCACCCACCCGGCGCTGCAGGGAAAACCCTTCATCCTGGAGACCCCCAACGACGACGCGGGGTATATCCGGGAGATCCGCATGGTGCAGGACTGGATGTAAAAACAGCACAGAGCGAAACACTCTGTGCTGCCTTTTTATTGTAATGCCTGTTTGAGGATGTCGAGGTTCTTTTCCATGATATCGAGGTAGGCGGCACCGTTGGCTGCGTCTCTGCCGGTGGTGCCCTGCATGGAGTCCATGGCGAGGATCTGTTGGTCTTTGGATCCGGTGTTCTCCACGATGGTCTGGGCGATGCGGCCGTCGCTGTTTTCGATGGTCAGCACCGCGGGGAGATCCAGCTCGTCCACCTTATCTGCGAGGAACACCACGGTCTCAAAGCTGGCCTCGGTCTCGGCGCTGCAGCCGGAGAAGGCGGCGTAGTAGTTGAGGTCATAGTCGTCAGTCAGATACCGGAACGGGAACCGGTCACCGAAGAGCAGGGTGTCCTTCTCCCCTTCCGCCACAGCAGATGCATAGGCCGCGTCCAGATTGGAAAGCTGGTTTACATAATTCGATGCATTGGCGGCATAGCTTTCGGCGTTTTCCGGGTCTACCTCAGCCATGGCGTCAGAGATGGCCTGCACCAGAGTCTCGGCGTTTTTCAGGGAGAGCCAGATGTGCTCATCGTATTCGATCTCGTCGGCCTCTTCCTCCTCCGCTTCCCCTTCCATGCCTTCCACCAGTTCCTCTTCAGCCAGGTCTTCACCCAGCACATCCATGAGGTTCAGTGCGATCATGTTGGGGTTCGCCGCCTCACTGAGGGCGTCCTCGGCCCATTCGTCCGACTCGCCGCCCACATAGATGAAGAGATCGCAGGTGGCCAGCTTCAAGAGATCCGCCGCCGTGGGCTGGTAGCTGTGGAGATCCACACCGCTGGACAGAAGGAAGGTCAGCTCCGCTTCGGAGTCCTCCCCCAGCACCTGCCTGGTCCAGTCGTAGATCGGGAAGATGGTGGTCACCACGCTGACCGTGCCGTCATCCGCCAGAGAAGCAACATTCCCCGCGCCGCAGGCAGTCAGCGAGACCGCCATGGTCAGCACGAGGAATATCACGATAATTCGTTTCATGCCGTGCCTCCAAATTGAAACTCATTTTCAATTTTGGATTATAGCACGGAAATCGGAAAAGTCAATAAGGTTCAGCCGATGCTGTAGTCGCCTCTTAGCATCAGAGCGGCGCTGCCGGAGGCGGACACAGCCGTGCCGTCACTGCGGGTCAGGTAGAGGTGGTTTGCCACCAGCGCATCGCCGATCTGCACCTCGGTTCCGTCGGTGACGTCGGAGAGCACAGTCGCGGCTTTGGCGTTTCCGCTGCGGAAGAGCACCTCCGTACCCGCCTTGCAGGTGACGGTCTGGCCGTCGTAGAGCTCCGCGCTGACGTAGTCCCCGGTGACGGCAGCCACATCCGTATTGACCGTGGCCTTCATCTCCTCCACCGCTGCGTCCGCCTTCACGGCGTAGGCGTCGGCAAGCTCCGGCTCCTTCACGTCGGTGAGGTAGCTCAGGGTGATCAGCGGATCCGCCTGGGTGCCGTAGCGCACGGCGGCATAGACCCCGCCGGCGCCCAGAACGGCCACCAGAAGCAGGATCATCAGGGTTCGGAAGGTACGGTTTTTCATAGTCTCTCCTTTACTGCGGGAGCCCAAAGCTCGCCGCGATGGCGCCGTTGACTCTGGCCATGCTGCCGTCGTCCAGGCGGCCCATCCGCTCTCTGAGACGGGTCTTGTCGATGGTGCGGATCTGCTCCAGCAAAACGATGCTGTCCCGGCTGAGCCCGCAGCTGCGGCCGGTGATGTTGATGTGGGTCGGCAGCGGCGTCTTGCCGGTTTTCGAGGTGATGGCGGCGGCGATGACCGTGGGGCTGTGGCGGTTTCCGGCGTCGTTCTGGATGATCAGCACCGGCCGCATGCCTCCCTGCTCGCTGCCCACCACGGGGCTGAGATCGGCGAAAAAGATGTCGCCGCGTCTGACAGAATGCTCCATTTGCATGTTGGTTCCCTCCGATGTAAGAATCTGCTTTCATTCTTACCCCGTGAGGGATTTTTTATTCAGTCGACGTAGACTCTCGGCACCCGCTGGCTCACGGCGCAGAGCAGTTCATAGCTGATGGTGCCGGCTTTGGCGGCCTGCTCGGTGGCGGTGGGCTCTTTGCCGAAGACGGTGGCCACGTCGCCCACCTTCACCTCCGGCAGATCGGTGACGTCGATCATGCACATATCCATGCAGATCCGGCCCACCTGTCTGGCCCGCTTGCCGCGGATCATCACGTCGATCTTGCCCGAAAGCTCTCTTAAAAGGCCGTCGGCATAGCCCACCGGGATCACCGCCAGGCGCATCTCCCGGTCGCAGGTGAAGGTGCGGCCATAGCTGATGGTGTCGCCCTTGTGGTGGTAGGTGATCTCGCAGACACGACTTTTCAGCTGCATGGCGGGTCTTAAATCAAAACCGTTGGTGTTCTCTCCGGGATACTGCCCATAGAGCAGCAGGCCCGGGCGCACCATATCCAGATGCATCTTCGGATAGTTGATCACAGCGCCGCTGTTGGCGCAATGGCGCAGCTGGAATTTCTTTCCGCTCCGCTCCTCCAGCGCGTCGCAGACCTGCATGAAGCGGTCGAACTGCAGATCGTTGAAGGGATCCCCCGGCTCGTCCGCCACGGCCATGTGGGTGAAGGCGCCGGTGACGTCCAGATTCGGCAGCTGCATGGACGCCAGCAGATCGTCGATCTCGTTGGGATCTCTGGCTTCGAAGCCGGTGCGGCCCATGCCGGTCTCCAGCTTCAGATGGGCCTTCAGCTTCAGGCCCGTGCCGGCGAGATGCCGGTTCAGCCGCTCGGCATAATCCAGAGAGCTGATGGCCTGAGTCACATCCAGCTCCGCCAGATCCACCGCGATGTTGGCGGGCTGGGGGCTTAAGATCAGCATCTCCGTGCGCACGCCGGCGGCGCGGAGCTCCTCGGCCTCGTCGTAGTTGTTCACCGCCACCCAGTGGCAGCCCACCTGCTGCAGCAGCTGCGCCACCCGCACCGCGCCGTGGCCGTAGCCGTTGGCCTTGCAGATGCCCAGCACCTCGCAGTCTTCCGGCAGGTGGCGGCAGATCTCTTTGTAGTTGTGCTCCAGGGTGCTGAGGCTCACCTCAACCCAGGTTCGGATCGTTCGATTCATCATCGTTTCCTCTTTTCGTATTCCAGGAATGGATCTTGCAGCGGAGGGCCGCGGCATCGTCGAAAATGATCTCCGCAGCCGCGGGGGTCCCGTCGGGATCCAGATACAGTCGTATGGCTTCGTCGTCCTCCGGGATCAGCTGGACGACGATGAAATCGCCCTCGCTCCAGATCAGATCCAGATGGCCGTCCCGAATGGCGGAGAGCATCTGCCGTATGGCTGTGAGGGGCGCTCTTCGGTTTTCATTCAGCGGCGCCGGCAGGATCACCCCGTCGTATTCCAGAGTAGTCTCCCCTGCCTCCATGTGGGCTTTGACGCCGGTGAGCAGCTCCGGTTCCGTCACGGACATCTCGCAGCCCGTTTCCGTTTCGGTATAATCATAGGTAAAGGTCTCGGCGGTGTCGGTGCCCAGAACGGTGACCGTGGCGCTGGCCGAGATTTGGGAGGTCTGCACGTTCTGGCGCAGGGCCTCGAAGGTTGCCTCCGCTCCCCCGTCGGCGCAGGCCGTCAGCAGGAGTATGAGGGTTATCATCTGTGCAGCGATGCTTCGCCGCATAGAGCCTCCTTAATGGATCATGGATTTCGTGACTTCCGGCAGCAGGTCGATCAGGTCGCCGGGGGTCATGGAATATTCTCCGAACCGCTCGGCGCAGAGGTCTCCGGCCTTCCCGTGGACCCAGACCGCCGTCTCCACCGGGCGTTCAATCTGCTTCTGGCAGAGGAAGCCGCCGAGAATGCCCGCAAGCACGTCGCCGCTGCCGCCCTTGGCCATGCCGGGGTTGCCGGCCTGCAGCAGCGTTGAACTGCCGTCGGGAAAGGCAATGACCGTCTCAGGGCCTTTGCGCACCACGGTACAGCGGTAGTTTTCCGCGAAGGCCGTGGTCTCGGTGACCCGGTCGGACAGCCGCTCCGGATGAAATCTCGCAAACTCCCCCTCATGGGGCGTCAGGATCAGCGGGGCGCCGGCCTCCAAAAGGACTTCCGGATTCTGCGCCGCGGCGTAGAGACCGTCGGCGTCCAGCACCATGGGGATCGGCGTCTCCCGGATCAGGGTCTGCACCAGCTTCGTCAGATCGTCACCTCTGCCGAGACCGGGGCCGAGGACGCAGACGTCGCTTCGCTCCAGCCGCTCCAGAATCGGATCGAGGGCCTCCAAAGAGAGCTTCCCCTCCTCGTCCGGCAGCGGGAACGGCATGGCGGCATCCTGCTTCACGGCGCAGATCTCGTAGATCGCCTGCGGCACCCCGAGGCTCACCAGTCCGGCGCCGGATCGGACCGCCGCATGGGTGCAGAGGTTCGGCGCGCCGGTGTAGCCCACGCAGCCGCCCAGGATCAGCAGCCTGCCGTAGTCGCCCTTGTGGGTGTCGCGGGCTCTCTTTGGCAGCGTCTCATAGACCTCCATGACGCACCTCCGCATAATATAATATGTTATTATACCGCAATTCGGCCCCTGCGTCAAATCGTACAGCTCTATTCTATGCGTCCGCTCACCGCATTAGAAACGCAAAACTTGCCGAAAACCGTGCAAAAAGTGCGGTGTTGCGGTACTTTTCCCTCTTGCAATTTCCCTCCGGCTGTGCTATAAATAGACTGTTACAAATGGAAATCGGCTTTGAACGGGAAAATGGCACATCCCCTTCGCTTCAGAGAGAGACGTCAGCGGCTGAAAGCGTCTCGCGCAAGGCGTGTCTGGTTCGCCCGGGAGCTCCGGTCAATCCCCGGCGGGTCTGCCCGTTACAGCAGTTGAGTGCGATGCGTCTGCATCGAAGTCGGGTGGTACCGCGGAAGTGTTTTAAATAATCCTTTCGTCCCAGTGTATGGGATGGAAGGTTTTTTTATTTTGTTTACTTTTTATTTTACTAAGGAGTGTAGAACCGCATGAAAAAGAGTCTGCAGGACCTGCGCGAGGTCGCGGTCAATGCGATCCTCAGTGCGCCGGGCGCCGAGGAGCTGGAGGCACTGCGCATCCAGTATCTCGGCAAAAAGGGCGCGCTGACCAAGCTGTTGAAGATGATGGGCAAGCTGGATCCCGAAGAGCGTCCCGCCATGGGTCAGCTGGCCAACCAGGTGCGCGCCGAGGTGGAAAACGCCATCGAGAAGCGCCGCAGCGAGCTCAATGAGCTGATGCTCAAGATGCGTCTGGAGGCCGAGACCCTGGACGTGACCATGCCCGGCAAGACCGCCGCCGTGGGCCACGAGCATCCCATGTACATCGTCCTGGACGAGATCAAGGACATCTTCATCGGCATGGGCTTCGAGATCCTCGACGGCCCGGAGATCGAGCAGAGCGACTATAACTTCACCAAGCTGAACACCGACGAGGGTCACCCCGCCCGTGAGTGGTCTGACACCTTCTATCTCACCGAGGACAGCAGCATTCTTCTGAGAACCCAGACCAGCCCCATGCAGATCCGCGCCATGGAGACCAAGCCCCTGCCCATCCGCATGCTGGCCCCCGGCCGCGTTTACCGGAAGGATGAGGTGGACGCCACCCACTCCCCCATGTTCCACCAGATCGAGGGCATGGTCATCGACAAGGGCGTCACCATGGCGGACCTGAAGGGCACCCTGGACGCCGTGATGAAGAAGCTCTACGGTGAGGACACCGTCACCCGCTTCCGCCCCCATCACTTCCCCTTCACCGAGCCCAGCTGCGAGATGGACGTCCAGTGCCACAAGTGCGGCGGCAAGGGCTGCCCCACCTGCAAGG
>CADCQK010000080.1 GCA_902803575.1 Oscillospiraceae bacterium | reverse complement strand
GATCTGGCGCTTGATCTCTTCGGGATCGTAGTCGCAGACGGTGTTGCCGTCGGCGGTCTTGCCCTGGCGATCGATGGCGCCGGTCAGGAAGAGCATGTTCTCCGTCAGCGTGGTTTTGCCGGTGCCGCCGTGACCCAGCAGGGCCACATTGCGGATGTTCTTGGTTTCGTAGCTCATGAATGTACCTCTCCTTGTATAGATTTAAGACGTGATATTATACAAAATAAGACGCGTGGTTACCCAATTGATTATTATACCGAACAAACAGCCCGGTGTCAATCATCGTTTGGCAAAATATGCGACCAGCGGCCCGCACAGACCGAAAACCAGCTGGAAGACGGCCAGGTGGAAGGGGGACATGGTGGCAAAATCTCCCATGGCACAGAGGATGAACATCACCAGCATGGCGATGAGACCCACGATGCCGCAGCCCCAGAGCCCGATGCGCACCGCCTGATAGAGCTGGCGGCCGATCTTGTTGATGGCCAGCATGGCAGCCAGACCGGAGCGGCCAACGATGCCGCTGATGGGATCCTCACTGCCGGCCTCCGGATCCGAGAGCTCGTAGCGCTGCTGGAAGGGCGGGAAGTCGAACCCGTCAGCCTGGGTCTGGAACTTGCGTCTGAGCATACCGGGGGCAATGTTGGGGTCGCGGACGGCGAAGATCGGGTGCATTCTGGTGGTCAGCAGGAACTTCAGAGCATTTTGAACGCTCCGCATAGCTTGATAGTTCACCGGGAAGCTGCCGACGATCTCACCGTTGATGGCGGTGAACAGCCGCGTGTCGCCCTCGGTGTCCGGGGCGCTGGCGCGCAGGCCCTTCAAACGCATGAACTCCGAGGTGCCGAAGAGCACTTCCTCGTCGTTGATGTAACCGGACATGCCGCCCGCCTGCTCGCAGAGGAAGTCATCCACCCGGAACAGCGGGTAGTTGAAGCCCCGAAGCAGATCGATGAAGGCCGGTGCCAGACAGCAGCCGGAGGCATTGACCACGCTGGCGGTGTAGGCAACCACCTTGGCCTCGGACATGCCGGGGAGAATGGTGCGGCCCTCGCCGATGGTGATGGTGTTGGGGCCAAAGAGATCCTGATCGGTGATGATGAACCGCTTGCTGCGCCCCACATCGCTGACGCCGGACCAGCCCGCCAGAGCCAGACCTTTCGGCTGCAGCGTCCTGGCGGCGGCGCGGTAGGGGAGCGTGTAGACGATCAGCGACGCAAAGGGCAGCGCCGCGCAGAAAATGGCGGCCAGCACGTGCCCCGCGTTGCGGATACTGCCGCTGAGCACCGTGGCCAGCAGCCCCAGCACCAGCCCCACCACGATGATGTATGGGGTCACCACGGCGAAGAGCACCGTGTCCGGTCCGGGTTCTTCCGAGCGATGGATAAAGCCCTCGGCGGAGCGGCGGGTCTTGCGGAGGGTCAGACCGTCATAGGCGGCGTTGGTGCCGCAGGTGAGAATTCTGGCGTCTCTGGAGCGTGCCAGAGCCAGGAAGCTCAGGTGCAGCCCCTCGCCGGTGAGCTTCGCGCTCAGCAGGGCGAAGGTCAGTGCAAAGGCAGACACCACGCAGTAGGGCATGCCGCCCACCAGGGTGTTCTGCACTGCGGAGAGCACCGCGTCCAAAAGGGAGAACAGGCAGCCCAGCGCCACCAGTGACTCCGCCCCCGGCCGCTTCCGAATCAGAGACAAAATACCGACGGTCAGCACGTCCAGCCCCAAAAGCATGACGGTCATCAAAAGAATGATGCAGACCATGGCGGTCACTCTGGGATCGCTTTTCAAAAGTCCGAAGGTGGGCAGCCCTGCCGCGATGTACAGCAGCACCAGACTCAGCAGCAGGGAAACTCTGCCTCTGCGTCTCAGGGCGCCGATCTTCTGTCCGTAGAACTTCGCCGCGGTCTTGGCCGACGGTTCGGGCCCCAGCTCCTCGGGGATGCTGGCTTCCTCTCTGGCGGTGCGGCGCCGCTCTCTGGATCGGACGGAGGCGGCCGCGATGCGCAGGGTGATGGGGCGGATCACAGCCTCCCGGAAGCTCCGGCGCTCGACCTCCTCATATTCATCCTCGTCCTCGTCGTCCGCTTCTTCGTCGTCTTCTTCCTCTTCCTCGTCCGGTTCCTCCAGAACGTCGTCGTCAAAGATCGGCTCCGCTTCCTCTTCGGGTACAGACTCGGCGGTGGCGTAGATCACTTCTTCGTCGTCGTCGATCACCTGGGCCCAGAATTCCTCCGGATCCGGGAACTCGATCTCCTTGGGAGTCTGATCTTCGCCGAACATCTCGGCCACAGCGTGGAAGACCTGGGTAGGCTCCTCTGGCTCGTCCTCCAGCGGGAGATCTTCTTCCTCCGGCTCCGGCTCCGGGGTCTCCGGCGCCTTGGCAGGGACGGTCAGATGGTTGATGAGACTGCGGAGTCTGGCGAAGTGGATCTTCTCGGCGTAGCCCTCTTCCTCCTCGGAGTATGGCTCCAGATCCGGCGCCGGTTCCGGGGCCTCCGGCGCACGGGGACGGTACTCGCGGACGTAGTCATCCTCTTCCTCGAGAATGTCGCTCACCGGCTCCAGCTCAATGGCCTCGGCCTCTTCCGCATCCTCAGGCAGCGCAGCCTCCCAGTCCTCGGTCTCCGGTTCCTCCGGCGCAATGGGCTCCACCCACTCCGGCTCCTCCGGCGCGATGGGCTCCTCGGTGACGGGATCCACCAGCGTGGCTTCCGCCCGGTGGGTCATGAATGCGGCCTCGGTCAGCGGGGTGGCCTCCGGCGCCTCGGGGTCAAAGCCCCGGTATTCCTCCAAAATGGCGTCCAGCGAAAACTCATCCTGCTGTCTTTCGTTTGGATCCATTTCGTTTCCCTCCCTCTAATCAAATTGGCAAGCTGCCAAGCTCGCGTCGAAACGCGAAGGGGTCATCCGTTGGTTTTCTGTCTCAATACCTCATACATCAGCACCGCCGCCGCTGCCGAAGCGTTCAGGGACGAGATCTGTCCCATCAGCGGGATGCTCAAAAGAAAATCACAATGCTCTCTCACCAGGCGGCTCATGCCGTCGCCCTCGGAACCGATCACCAGGCAGATGGGGCCGGTGAGATCGGTCTTCCACAGGGGATTGTCGCCCTCTGCGGCGGCGCCGTAGACCCAGAGGCCGGCCTTTTTCAGCTCCTCCAGAGCAGCGGAGAGGTTCGGCACTCTGGCGATGGCCATGTGCTCGGCGGCGCCGGCGGAGGCCTTGTCCACCACGGCGGTGAGTCCGGCGCTGCGGCGCTTCGGGATCACCACGCCGTGGGCGCCCACGCACTCGGCGGAGCGGATGATGGCGCCAAGGTTATGGGGGTCGGAGATCTCGTCACAGACGATGACGAAGGGATTCTCGTTCCGCTCTTTTGCGATGTCCAGAATGTCCTGCACCGTGCAGTATTCCTTCACGGCGCAAAGGGCCACCACACCCTGGTGGGCGTGGGTCTGGCTCATGGCGTCCAGCTTCCGGCGGTCGGTTTCCACCACCACGACGCCCTGAGCTCGGGCCTTGGAGGCGATGTGGCCGAGGGTCTGATCCACCTCACCCTTGGCGATGTAGATCTTATCAATGGCACGTCCGGCGCGGAGGGCCTCGATCACGGCATTTCTGCCCTCAATATGTTCATTTTCCAGCTTGAAGTCTTCCATATTTTCTCCTATATGCAAAAGATAATCACACAACCTATATCATACCACAGCTTTTGACAATAGGAAAGCAAAAAATGCAGGGGATTTGAAAAAAATATCAAAAACCCAGACGGAAAGTTATGGACTTTGACAGAAAAAGCTAGTATTATAATTAAATGTATTCTTATGTGGAGGGACGAGCAACCGTGAAAAAACTCATGAACCGGATTGACCGGTTTTGCTATAGCCACCCCAGATTCGGCATCCCGCGGCTGATGCTGTATATCATCATCGGCAACCTGGCGCTCTGGCTGGTGATGCAGATGGACACCACGGGGAAGATCTTTCAGTTCTTCTGCTTCAACCCCTCCGCCATTCTCCACGGGCAGATCTGGCGGCTGTTCACCTGGGTGCTGATCCCAACCAGCGGCAGCGGTGTTCTGTGGTTCGTTCTGGAGATGTACTTTTATTTCTGGGTCGGACAGGCGCTGGAACAGGCCTGGGGCACGGGGAAGTTCACGATCTTCTACTGCTCCGGTATCCTGCTGACGGCGGTGTTCGGTTTGATCCTGAGCCTGATCTACGGGGGCGACGAGGTGTTCTCCCAGATGTCCAGCTTCATTGTCACGGCCCGGTATCTGAACTTCTCGCTGTTCTTCGCTTTCGCGACCCTATACGCGGAATCGCAGCTGCTGCTGTTCTTCATTCTCCCCATCAAGGCCAAGTGGCTGGGCGTGGTGGACGCGGTGTTCTTCATCTATGAGATCATCCGCATCCCGTTCCCGCTGAATCTGCTGCCGGTGGTGGCGGTGCTGAACTATCTGCTGTTTTGCGGCGACTGGCTGTTCGATTTCTTCCGTCCGGCAAAGATCCAGCAGCGGAAAAAGACCGTGGACTTCAAACGGGAGGCCGCACGGATCCGCAGAGAGCAGGCGGAAAAGCCCTATCGCCACAAGTGCGAGGTCTGCGGCAAGACCGATACGGACTATCCGGATCTGGAATTCCGCTACTGCTCCCGCTGCCAGGGCTACCACTGCTTCTGCCAGGAGCACATTTCCAATCACATTCATTTTACGGAGTAATCAAGTTTTATGAAGCTGCCGAAATCCAACATCAAGCTGGGCATCCCGGTCTCGAAGCTCATAGAGGCCATCGCATTGTTCACCCTCTGCATCGTGCTGATCGTGGTGGAGGTGAAATACCGGGGCGCCAGGCCCGCCGCCCATGTGAGCGACGCAGCGGGGACAGAGGTCGCGGAGGTGGTGGACTACACCGCCGCCGCAGTGGCGGGGACGGAGCCCCAGAATCTCATCAACGAGCAGACCGTCATTGTGGACGGGGCCGCCGCCGAGGGCTTCACCATGGCGGAGCCCATCAGCTTTGACGATGCCGGTTCCTATTTCAAGCTCACCGGCATCCCCACCTTCCGGGGCAACAATTACCGAAACGGCGCCAGCATCGGCACCGCCAATGTGTCGGAGGGAAAGCTCAACAAGATTTACGAGAAGATCACCTCGGCACTCCAGGCGCCGGACGGCAACGTCTGGACCGGGAGCGGCTGGACGGGTCAGCCGCTGGTGGCCCAGTGGCCCTACGAGACCCGGCAGATCATGACCTATATGTACGACTGGGCCCGGAACAAAGAGACCCTCACCGAGGTCATCTACGCCACCATGGACGGCTTCGTCTATTTCTTCGAGCTGGAGACCGGCGAGGCCACCCGCGACCCGCTGTTTTTGGGCTACACCTTCAAGGGCGCCGGCGCCCTGGACCCCAGAGGCATCCCGATTCTCTACGTGGGCGCGGGCTACCAGAGCATGCAGGGCGACGGCCGGGTGCTGGTGGTGAGCCTGGTGGACGGCTCGCTGATGTACTCCTTCGGCGCGGCGGACGGCTATGCCAGCCGAACCTGGTCCATGTATGACGCCTCCCCGCTGGTGGACGCCGAGACCGACCAGCTGATCTACCCCGGCGAAAACGGCCTTCTTTACATCGTGAAGCTGAACACCGCCTACGACGAGGCGGCGGGCACCCTGAACATGTACCCCAACGAGCCCATCCGCTGGCGCTACAACGGCGTCCGCACCGGCACCGCCTTCTGGGTGGGGGTGGAGGCGTCGCCCGTCTGCTGGAGCCACTACCTCTACATGGCGGACAACGGCGGCAACTTCATGTGCCTGGACCTGAACAACCTGCAGCTGGTCTGGGTCCAGAACGTGCTGGATGACACCAACTGCACCCCGGTTTTGGAGACCGAGGACGGCCACCCGTACCTCTACATCTCCACCTCCTTCCACGCGGGCTGGCGGGCAGCGGAGAACTCCACCGCGGTGATCCCGGTCTGGAAGATCGACGGTCTCAGCGGTGAGATCGTCTGGCAGCACGACTACACCTGCGAGACCCAGTCCGGCGTCTCCGGCGGCGTCCAGGGCACCATGGCGCTGGGCAAAAATGAGCTTTCGAATCTGCTCTTTGTCCCGGTGGCCCGCACCGGCGGCAGCACCGCCAGCGCCGGCATTCTGGCTGCACTGGACAAACAGACCGGCGAGACCGTCTGGGAATTTCCCACGGTGATCTATTCCTGGTCCAGCCCGGTGGACTTCTACACCGAATCCGGCAAGGGCTATCTGATCTATTGCACCTCCGGCGGCTACATGTATCTGCTGGACGGCAAGACCGGCGACAAGCTGGACGGCATCGACCTGGACGGCAACATCGAGGCCAGCGCCGTCATGGTGAACGATATG
>CADCQK010000079.1 GCA_902803575.1 Oscillospiraceae bacterium | reverse complement strand
TGTAAAACAGACGCCGCCAAAGATAGATACGGCAAAGCTTTCCGCCACACTGAACAATTCTCTGGTTATCAGACTCGTCATCGCCTGCGTGATCTTCGCCCTGTCACTGATCATCGACATGCCGGACTTCGCTCATATCCTGCTTCTGGTGCTGGCCTCGGTGCTCGCCGGATATGACATCCTCATGAATGCAGTCGAGGCGGTCGAGAGCGGCGACTATACGGCAACGCCCCTGATCGTGGGCATAACGGCGGTGCTGGCCTTCTTCGTCGGTTTCGGCGTTGAAGGCGCTGCACTCGTCCTGCTGTATCAGATCGGCATGCTGCTGCTCAAATACGCGCGGGAACATACCCGGAAGGCAGCGCTGGATCTTGTCCAGGATCAGGACGCAGGGGTTATCGCACATATGCGTGAGCTCATCAACGACGACGAGAAGACTGCCATGTCCATTCAGCAGGTGATGAGCAGCAGCGCAGGGCTGATCCTGAAAATCGCGATGCTGCTGGCCGTGATCTACGCGATTGCCATGCCTGTCGTCACCAGCATGAGCTTTTCAATCTCCATCCACCGCGCACTTGTCATGATGCTTGCGGCGACGCCCGCTTCCGTCGTGGTGTCCTTCCCGCTGGCCGCGGCCGTTGGCTTGTGCCAGAGCGCAAGGCACGGCATCGTGTTCGGCAGCGCCGCCCCTCTTGAGGCCATGGCCGATGTGTCCGCCGCGGTGTTTGATAAAAACGGCATCTTCGCCGAGGAATGCCCCCGCATCATCGCCATGCACTCCGACGTGCTGGATTACGACACCTTCCTCAACTTCGTGGCCCACGCCGTGTACTACTCCGAGCAGCCCGTCGCCAAAGCCATTTCCGCCGTCTATGACCACGACTACAAGCTGGACGTGATTAAGGACTTTCGTGAGATTCCGGGCTACGGGATGGAGCTTTCCATCGACGGCATCGACGTCACCTTTGCCACAAGACCGCTGCTGGAAGAGCGCGGCATCCAGGTCGACGATCCCCCCACGGAGACCGGCACCGCCTATTACATGGTCGTGGCCGGAAGGACGATGGGCAAGGTGGTCATCTCCTCCGATGTGAACCAGGATCTTGAGGGACTGGTGCCTGATCTGAAAAAGGTCCAAGTGTCCCGCTGCGTCCTGCTCAGCGACGACAGTAAGGAGGCCGGCCAGGAGCTTGCCGAAATGCTGAACTTCTCGGAGATGTACGCCCAGTGCGACACGGAGAAGAAGCTGCGCATCATCAGCGACATTGCCCGCAAGACCAAAGGCGCGGTGCTCTTTGTCTACGCAAACGGCATCGAGGCGCACAGCGACGCGGCCATCGACATCCGCGTCAACAGCCGCGCCAAGTATGCCGACGCGATCTCCCACCCCGACGCGGTCGGCAATCTGCCGATGGCCAAGGGCATCTCCGCACGCATGCGGGAGATCTGTGTGGAAAACGCGCTGTTCGTCTTCATCATCAAGGCGTTCCTGATTTTCCTCAGCATCATTGGGTACTGCAATCTCTGGCTTGCGGTGGTTATCGACTTTGCCGCCGCCATCGCGTCGGTGCTCAATACCATCCGCATCACGAGCGAGTCCCTGCGCAGCAGTCTGCGCTACAAGATGGGCAAATAAAATTCGAGATGGCCGCCGAAAGGCGGCCATCTTTTTTCTTTTGTTATGTTTCATTTACCGCTGCGGTACTGTCCGACAAGCGCCGCTTTGCGATAACGGCAAAAATCAGGACCGACCCGAAGTGCAGAATGATTTCGGTCGCAAGTGCGATGACGAAGGCGGGAGAGCCGGGCTTGCCCGCGTTGTCGCCCATGATCGTGTAAGGAATCATCACCGGCAGCAGACCGAGCACCGAGCCCAAAAGAAAACGCCCGAAGCGGTAGTTCGCGGCCCCCATGTACACGCTGCCGACCTGAATAGGAAGTCCCACCGTGCGCAGCAGGATCGCCACCGCGAGGCTGCCGCCCTTCTGATCGTCCGCAAAGACGCGCAGCCTGGGGTATTTGCGGCACAGCGTCTCAATAACGGGCGGGCCCCAGGCCTTGCCGAGAAAATAAGTCGGCGTCACGGTGATCATGATGCCCACGGTATTGAGAAGCAGCGCCGCCGGCAGGGGGAACATGATTCCGGAGGCGGCGTAGAGGACGCCGGAGTGCATGAGAAAATCCACGCTCTTGAGCGCGAACAGCCCCAGCATCACAAGACAGGACAGCAAGGGATTATCCGGCTTGTAGTTTGCAAGCTCCTTTGCCGTAAAGCCGCCGTGGTGCCGGGAGAAAAGAAGGATCACCGTTCCCCACGCGCACAGCAGAAACAGCCCCCACAGGAGCTTTTGCTTTTTTCCGAACTGATAAGGTTTCATACAGCCTCCGTTGCGCGCCCAAATGATATTGGGCGATACAAAATCACTATACTACAAAAGTTCCAATATTGAAAGCGTTTTATGCAAAAAAAGATGACCTGCACCAAACGGTACAGATCATCTTTTTTACGCTTTTTTTATTTCCAGCCGAAGGTGGCAAGGCCGTAGATGTACAGGGCTCCGACGCAGATGGGGACAAAGTACTTGAAGATGGGCTGCATCCAGGGCTGGACCTTGAGGCCCTTGCCCTCGTTCGCTTCGGCGATGAACTTGTCCCAGCCCCAGCCGATCTTGTAGCAGCAGAAGATCGAGAAGATCAAGGCGCCGAGCGGCAGGAGGTTGGTGCTGACGATGAAGTCCCAGAAGTCGAGCCAGGCGGTGCCTTCCGCGAAAGGCTGGAAGTG
>CADCQK010000078.1 GCA_902803575.1 Oscillospiraceae bacterium | reverse complement strand
TTCAGGAACATCTCATAGGCGTTGGCCTTGGTGATGGCGGTGGTGGCGTAGTTGCCGCGGGCGGTGGCCTCGGCGGCGAGGGTCTTGTAGACGTAGGAATCGAACTCCGGCACCCAGACCTCGCGGATCTGGCGGGACAGGGCCTTGCCGGCGTCCGAGGCCATCTCGCTCTGGAGCTTGTCGCCCTTGTCGATGATGAAGGTGAAGGCGCGGTCCTTCTTCACGGTGAGCTCCTGGACGCTGCGGGCCAGATCGTCGGGGGTGCCGTAACGGCTGGTGCCGCTGCGCTGATAGTCCGTGAGGGGCACCACGGGGATGGAATAGACGTTCACGGTCTTGACGCCGGTGAACGAATAGTCGTTGTTGAGCGCCAGCATGGCCTGAGACTCCCTGCTGAATCGCTCGTCGATGGTTTTGCTGTACTTCTGGGCGAGATTTCTTCCGCCTGCCATTCAAATCATCCTTTCGTTGTCAGATATGTTGTGTTGTTTACCAGCTCTCGAAGCCGGCGAGGAAGGGATCCTTCGCCTTTTCCTGCACGCCGGAGTCCGCCACCGGCTGGATCGGCGCGCGGCGGGCAGCCTCCTCGTTCTGGCGGTAGACCCGGTTTTCCTCTCTCAGCCGCTCCAGCTCCGCTTTGGTCTCTTTCTCCGCGTAGCTGCGGTAGGCCTCAGGGAGCGGGACGCCCTCATCCACCGCCATGCGGGTCACGTCGTCCGGCAGCGGCTTGCCCCGAAGCTCCGGGTGGGCCCTGAGCAGCTCCGAGACTTCGGCGGCGTAGTCCCTGGCTTTCGGCGGCTCCGGCAGAGGTTCCGGCTCCACAGGGACCTCCGGCTGCGGGGTTTCCGCCTGCTCCGGCTCCAGATCCTCCTCGGTGGGGATCAGATTTTCCAGATTATCGTCCATGCTGTGCCTCCTTTACAGTCTCAAAAGCGCGTTCTGGGCGGTGCGCGGCAGCTCCTCAAACCGCTGCTGCAGATTCTGGGGCAGCTTCTGCAGCCGCTTGGAAATGTCCAGCTCCGCCCCCATGGTGTGGGCGCTGGACTCCACTTCCGGTTCCTCCGCGGGCAGCTGGCGCATGCGCTCCTTCAGCTCCTGGATCAGCTCCGCCTTCTTCGGCACCAGCTTCTCCGGGATCCGCTCCAGATAGCTGATCACGTCCAGGGTGCCCTCTCTTCGGAGATTGTCCAGGGTCTGCACCATGGCAATCTCGCTGAAATAGGTGGTGGCGCCCACGTTGGCCTTCACGTTCAGGTAGAGGTGCTTGAACTGGGTGAAGTCGAAGTCCTCCGCCGTTCTGCGGGTCACCAGCTCCGTGACGATCCGGCCGGTGACCGGATCCAGCCGGGGCGCGCCGGTCTCATCCAAAACCGGCTCCTCGAACTCCCGGTCCCGCACCAGGGGCCGCTTGCCGTAGTAGGTGCCCATCATGTCCAGCAGGATGGCGCCCATGTCCTCCACCCACTGGTAGAGCAGGGCGCGGGTGTTCTCCATGGGCACCTCGGCATTACTCTGCAGCACCATCAATGCCGAGGTGTTGTCCGGCTTCGCCGCGCCCATCTGGACGTCGGTGGCGCCGAGGCATTCTTTCGTATACTCCATGGCCTTGTCGATGGCGTAGAGGATCTGGGCACTCATGTCCGCCGGCTGGAGATTCGCCGCCACCTGCCCGATGCTCTGGCCGGGCTGGAGGCCGCGGACGCCGATGGCCTGGCCGATCTCGTTGTCCCACTGACCGATCAGCTCCTGGTTGTAGACGGTCTTGGGGAAGCCCATGAGCTGCAGGTGGCGCATGACCATGGCGAACATGGAGTTGATGAAGATCTGGTTGGGGATGATGCCCGTCACCAGGGCGCGGCCGTGGTACTGGTTTTTCTGCCGCTCCCAGTTGCCCCAGGCGATGGGATAGCGGCTGAGGCCCGTGTCCACATCGGCGTAGATCACGGCGGTGCGGGTGGCCTTGGTCACGTGGACGGTGGTCTCGAAGCTGCCGTCGGGGTTCTTGCGGCGCTTTTTCTCATAGAGATACACGAACAGGCACTTGCCGTTCTCCGTTCCGTGGAGCTCGTGTCTGCCGCCGGAAGCCGCCTGGCCGTCGGTCTCGGAGTCCGGGCGGATGTCGCTGAACTCCCCCTGGTAGCCATAGCGCTTCTGCTCGTCTTTCAGACGCCCCACGGTGTCGCGGCCGATGACCAGGATGTAGGGCTGCCGCTCCACCTCCGGGGTGTTGGGGTTTCCGAACATCACATTGATGCCGTCCACCAGCTCCATCTGGATCTCGCCCCGGTAGGCGCCGAAGGCGCCGCCGTAGGGCATGGCCTCGGGATCCCAGTAGAAGTGGGCGCAGTAGTCGCCGGTCTGGGCCGCGTCGAAGAGGGCCTCGCGGATGCGGTAGTCCATCTTGAATTTGGAGAACAGGTTCTCCACCTCGGCGGTGGCGTAGACGCTGGCGTCGGTGCCGGGCTCGGCCAGATTGGTGCCGTCGTAGTAGCTCAGCGGCTCGTAACGCACGGTGACGGGGCTGGCCGTCAGGGACGCGACGAAGAGGCTCGTCACGCGCTTGATGATGTTGAACACCGGCTTCGGCAATGCCGCCATGGCGCGGGTCTGGGGCAGATTCCGCCACTGGTTGCCGCAGAAAAACTCGATGTTCGTGTTGACGGTGTTGTACTGGCTGGGGCTCAGGCCGCTGTTGTAGGCTCTCCCCTGCTCATAGAGCTGCCAGGCGCGGGTCACATGATCCGGCATATCATTCCTCCTCTCCCGGGCTGTCGCCATAGGCGATCTCCGGGCTGTAATGCATAAGGGTGCGGAAGGCCTCCTGCTCCTGCAGCAGCGTGGGCTTCGCAGGCTCCGGGGGCGGGGCAGGTCTGCGGCGCCTGCCGATCAGCACACCCAGAAGCAGCAGCTGCGCCGCCACCAGCGCGCCCAGCATCCCAAGTAAAAAGGCTGTCATAGGTTCCTCCTTTGGTCAGTGTGGAGTGTGGAGTTAGGAGTGTGGAGTTGAAAGTTCAAATTCCAGTTTATCGGGGTGAAGCCTCCGTTTTAAAGGCTTCCCCTTGAGGGTGTGCGCAGCCATGCGTTAGCTGAAGCTGTCGAGCGAAGCGAGACTGATGAGGT
>CADCQK010000077.1 GCA_902803575.1 Oscillospiraceae bacterium | reverse complement strand
TCTGAGCGAAGCGAAGAATCTTTCGGGAAGTCTGTATGTTAATTCGTTCCTCAGAATGACATGAAATGCGTAATCAACAGACTCAGAGAGCATCGGAAACTCCCGGTGCTCTTTTTCCTGTCATTGAAAACGACAAACACCGGGGATCGGTGTATCGTCCGCAACGATACTTCGTGTGCCGGGACTGTCCCGCTCCCTGACCTCCCAGGTCCTTACCATGGCCTTCCAATCCTGGATCGGTCTGCCTGATCCCTGTATCCATCCGTTGGCGGTGTAATAGTCGATGAAATGCTGCGGGTCGATCCCGTTATTCCGTTCCCTGCAATAGTCTCTTACTTCTTCATAATCAGGAGGAGAAAAGCGAGTGCGCGGCGGCTTGTCCGCCTCACTCTCTCTGCTTTGCTCTGCTTGGTTTTGTTTTGCTTCGCTGTGCTCTGTTTTGTTGTGCTGTGCTTTGCTTTGCTCTGCTATGCTATGCTCAGCCTCCATCATGGCGTCAGTCTGGATGCAGTTTGGCTCCCCGTCGGCAACCAGGGCGTAGCGCCTGGAGGCATCCAGCTTAAGCATGGCCTTTTCGTCCCGGTATACCGTCTCGTGGTAGCGGTCGTTGCGCAGATCGTTGTGCAGCCGCCAGTCGCGCAGCGCGATCACACCGCTGTCAAAGGCAATCACGAAGCCCCGGTCGATGAGCATCTCCAGATCTTCCGGCACACAGCCGATGGCCCGCATATACATGCGGGGACTGGCGATAAAGCCGTCGTCGTCGCCCTTTGTGCCCAGATAGAAGTACAGAAGCTTTGCCCCGTTCGGCATATCGAGAAAGGCGTCCGCATCCATTATGTCGCTGTTGAACATTCTTTTTTTCGCCATATGTTACCCCTCCCATTGCATTAAATCGCAATTAAATAAGACTAAACGTATTATAACAGAAGATGATCGCAAAAATCAAGGGGTGTTTGGCCCCTTTTTTTCTGCGCCCATTTGTTCACAAACAAGATATTGAAAAAGAACGAAAATCGGCTATAATAAGCTTTCAGGATTGCTCTTCAGCCCCTGTCATTCTGAAGAACAAAGTGACGAAGAATCTTAACGTTCACCATAGGATCCTTCGCTTGCGCTCAGGATGACACGAGGGACGGAACATGTATTCAGAAAACCTATGCCCGGAAGGAGGGGAGCGTTTGAAAAGCATCTATCTCAGAAATTTTACCGCGATGGCGGTGCTGGTCTTTTTCTGCATGATGCTCATCAGCATCTCCCTCGTCGGGATCGGGCGCATGCATGTCGTGCGCGAGCTGCAGGCCGACATGATCGCAAGCGCGCAGGAGGTCTCGCGCATCGCCTCCGCCGTCGGGCAGAGCGACTCGCTCGACAGCTGGCTGCTCGGCATGAATGTGAGCGCGATTGCCAACTCCACCGGCAACCAGATCTTTATCGCCGACGAAACAGGCAGCATCGTGCGCTGCTCCGAAAAGCCCAACAACTGCTGCCATATCGGGGTGAAGCTGTCGGAAAAGGTGCTGGAATGGACGCGGGAAAACGTTGTCTTCGGCCTGACGAATCTCGGCGGCGTCTTCGAGGAGGAGCGCTATGTCGTCGGCCATACCATCGACTCCGAGCTTGACGGCAGCACCATGGGCTATGTCTTCATCATCACGGCGCCGGGCAAGCTCATGGGCGACTGGTCTGCCTTCCTGATCCTCGCCGCCGTGGTGACGGGCGGGGTGCTCTTCGTCTTCATGATTGCGACGCTGGCCTACTCCAAGCGCATGGCGCGCCCCCTGGACGAGATGGCGGCGGCCTCCCGGAAATTCGCCCGCGGCGACTTCTCCGTGCGTGTGAAGCAGGAATACGACTCCACCGACGAGATGGGCGCGCTCATCGACTCATTCAACAAAATGGCGGACTCGCTTGAGAAGGCCGAGGCGCGGCGCAGCGAGTTTATCGCCAATGTCTCCCACGAGCTGCGGACGCCCATGACAACGATCGCCGGCTTTGCCGACGGGATCCTGGACGGGACGATCCCGCACGAGGAGGAGGCCAAGTATCTGGTCTCGATCCGGGACGAGACGCGGCGGCTGTCGCGGCTGGTCCGGGATATGCTGGACGTCTCCTCGACGCGCTACAAGCTCTCCGATCCGAGCCGCCGGAGCGTGTTCGATCTCAACGAGCTCGTGCTGCAGACGCTCCTGAGCTTTGAAGACCGCGCGACAAAGAAAAATCTGGACGTGGACCCGCAGCTGCCCGAGAACAACATCCTGGTCGTGGCCGACAAGGACGCGATCACGCGGGTGATCTACAATCT
>CADCQK010000076.1 GCA_902803575.1 Oscillospiraceae bacterium | reverse complement strand
GCCGGATCCGGACGCCCAGCAGATGAGCAAAGAAGACCGGATGGTCATCATCAAAAGCGCCATCGGAGCCTCGCTTCTGATCGGCGGGATCTTCATCGCTGCCGGAGCACTGGTCATCTGGATCATGACCATGGTATTATAAAACCCTGTATCAAACCCAGGCGCGCTGCAGTTTTTTGTGCTGCAGCGCGCCGTTTTGTCTTATAAGCGTCGGCATGAATGCCCTGTTCCTTCGGGAGCAGGGCGTTTTTTGTGGTTTGATGAAGGTTTTCTCGGAAAAAGCACAATATATTGGGCAAAAATGTGTATTTTTTTCTTGTTTGTTTTCACAAAGACTGTTATAATGCTACTAACTATATTTTCATGAAATGAGCGGGATCCGGTCCCGGAACAGGCGGTGAGATCGCACATGCAGAATTTCATATGGAAACGCCGCGGCATCCTTCTGATCAGCGCACTTTTTCTCGTGCTTCTGCTGATGCTTCCCGTCCGTGCGGCAGGGGAGACGATCACCCTCACGGGGGAGATCAGCGGCATGTATGAGGTGCCGGAGAACGTGAGCAGGGTGATCCTGAACGGGGTCACTGCCAGGGACTTTGATTCCGGCATCAAGATCGCAGGCACTGCGGAGGTCGCGCTTGCGGACGGCACCGAGAACGTCTGCGGCATCATGGGTATGCAGGATCTGCATCTGACCGGCGGCGGCGCGCTGCTGGGCGGTTCCGGCATTTACGCCTTCGGGACCCTGACTCTGGATCTCACCGGGAACGTGGTGCTGGAGGGCGGCCAGATCGCTGCCTTCGGCGGGGACGTCATCATCAACAGCGGCAGCTACCGGCTTCAGAGTCTCCCGGATGGGGGCGGCGGACTGATCGTCTCCTCCGGCGGCGACGTGCAGCTCAACGGCGGGGATGTGAAGGTTTTCAGCGATTCTGTTGCTGTGACTTCCACCGAGGGGGAGATCACCGTCTCTGAATCGGCACTGGACGTCTCTGCCCAGGATGCGGCCATGATCGCGGAGACCATCTCCCTCCCGCAGGAGGCTGCCGTGACGGTGGAGATCGGGGCTGCAGATGAAGAGAACAGCAGTCAGACGGTCCTCAAGGGTGGCGCCCCGGCGAGAAGGCTGAAACTCACAAAAGACGGAGCAGAGTCAGATGCGGATCCCGGTGAGCAGGTGATCCGGGAAGGGAAGTCAGACGTGGGTGCTGCGGTCTCACTGGGTGCACGCTCCGAGGATGCAGAGAACACGGAACCGACGGTGAAAACCTCCGGCAGTACAGCCCGGAAGATTTGGATCCCGGCCGCTGTGATTTTGGCGGTCGCCCTGGCGGCAGCAGTCTGGTATTTTGGAAAGAAAAATAGTAACCATAAAAGGAGAGCAAGCAAATGAGCAAGACCATGAAAAAAAGCATCGCGCTGATGCTCGTGATCCTGCAGCTGATCGTGCTGCTCCCGGTCACGTCTCTCCAGGCTAAGGCGGTGGATCCTCTCCAGGCGGAGGAGTCTGTCCCTACCCTGAATCCCGTGATCGAGGGCACCGTTCGCTTCGGGTCCTTCAACTATACCGGTGACACCGCCAACAACCGGGACGGCGTCGATTACGTCACCACGTTCTATTACTCTGACGATTATTTCTCGCCGTCGGCGGTGAATCCGAACGCGAACGCGAAGACCATGAGCTGGAGCGCTCTGGAGGATCCCTCCATGGTTACGCTCTCTCACGATTTCACGCTGGCCGCTTTCGGCACCAGCGAGGACACGGTTCCGGTGGATTGGTCAAATAAGTCCAAAAACGGCGAGCGTTTTCTGACCGATTGCGGCTTTGAAAACATCTTTGTCAACAGTGAGTTCAACCAGCAGACCGGCAGGGACACCCTGGGCTATCTCTTCGGCACCAAGGAGATCACTGTCTGGGATGAGGCAACCCAGTCGAATAAGACCTTCACGCTGGTCGCTGTGGGCGTCCGCGGAGCAGGCTACGGTGCGGAGTGGGCCTCCAACCTGACCATCGGTGACAAAAACAGCGACGCCGCACGAGACAAGAGCTATTCCGGCACCTACCGGCACTATGGCTTTGACGAAGGCGCCAGGAAGGTATTGGCGGATCTGGATACCTATACCGCCGGACTCTCCGGTGACGTGAAGTACTGGGTCGTGGGCTATTCCCGCGCGGGCGCCATTGCAAACCTGGTCGCGGGCGACATCACGAAGAACGCCACCCATTACAAGACCTCTATGGACAACGTCTACGGCTATACCTTCGAGGCCGCGGCCGGGGCGCTGAAATCGGAGGATCCCAACGGCACAAATTATCCCAACATCCACAACATCATCAATGCCATGGACTTGGTGCCGCGGATGTCTACGCCGCTGTTCAACCACTGCCGTCTCGGCGTGGACTACCTGCTGCCCTATTACGGCAACACCACGGCGGAGAACAACACCGCTTACTACAACAATATGTACTCCGTTCTGCCCACGGTGGCGGCCATTGCGGACGTTTATAATCGGAACGTGACCGGCAACGAGAAAGACAAGACAGAGGACGCGGTCATCACCGATTCCGATCCCTCGGTCTATCCCTACAACCGCACGATCCAGATCAAGAGCTTCGGCATCACGGATTTCAACAACGGCTTTGTCAGTGATGTCTCCAATTCCAGAAGCACAATCGCGCCCAACAGCGGCCTGTATCTGGACCAGTTCCTGGACCAGTTCATGGACGCCTTCTTCAAATGCATTGCCTGGGACTATGAATACTTTTATTTCACGTCCGGTCTGTTTGGAGGTTACTATACTGATAAAATGACCAGGGATCCCATGAGCCATGAGCAGCAGTACGTCAAGAACTATCAGGAGGCAATGCGAACTCTGGCATACCACGCGCTCAAGCAGCCCGGCATGGGAATTGGCGCATTGGACGGCGTCATGGACAACGCCATGAATGCCATCGACTTCAGTACCATCTGGAACGGCGCAGGTATTGCGGCCTATTATGGTGAAATGAATTTAGGGTTACGTTATAACCGTGCGGTTTATCAGATGATCGGCCCCATGGGTGATCTCGTGAACAAAATCATCGATCAGACCGGCTTGTTCCAAACGGAGGATCTTCCGGAAGTACATGCCGCCGTCAAGACGATCATGCCGGTGCTGACGTGGCTCTATTGCGAGGACCACCACAACAAGAACGGCGAGTATCTGGGCACGATCTTTGCCAATGTGGGCACCGTCCTGGTCACCCACATCCCCGAGCAGGGCATCAGCTGGGATCAGTCTTTGGATGACGTCTTTATCTCCGACTACCGCGAGATCACGCTCCCCAGGGACACGATCGTGAAGGCGTATGAGTTCCGTCCCGGTTTGGAGGATACCATGTCTGAAGACGGCAGCGGCGACGGCGCTCTGGTTGCCACGGCGGAGAACGGCATTCTCGACACCACGGACCCCCGCTTCACCATCTCCGAGCCTTTCAATGAGACTGACGACGCCGGCAACACCATGCAGATGGTGACCATCCGCTACCCCGGCAACCTGGACGTCCGCTTCGACGTGACCGCCGCGGCAGGGGAGACCTTTGAGGACGTCTATCTCAAGCTGGAGGACTACGCCCCGAAGGCCACCGTGAACGTCATGTCCGTGGCCGAGCGTGACAGTCTGGGCCACATCACGACTGTGACGCGCGACGTTGACTCCATGATCCAGCCCGACACCACCGTCAGCGCCGGCGAGGTCAACGACCAGGCCACTGCCGAGACTCTCCGTCTGGAGGAGGGCGACGTGCTGCACGTCATGGCGTGGCACGGCTCCAACCAGGTGCAGGATTCTTTCGAGAGCACCTACGCGATCAAGTATGAGCTGGCCCCCGAGCGCTACACCGTCACCTGGCAGAACGAAGACGGCACGGTCCTTGAGACCGATGAGAACGTCGAGGCAGGCACCATGCCGAAGTACAACGGCGCAACCCCCGCCAAGGCGGACAACACGGCCGATAAGATCCGCTATGTCTTCAACGGCTGGACGCCGGAACTGGCACCTGTGACCGAGAACGTGACCTATACTGCAACGTTCACCGAAGCGCCGCTGTACTACAAGGTCGAGCTCTACTACGACGACGCTGCAGCGCCCGTTTATACCAAGCCGGAAACCCTCTACAAGAACTCCCTGAAGCTGACGGCGGAGGATCCCCGCAATGACGGCATGCACTTCAGCCACTGGACCATCCAGTACTTTGACAAGGACGGCACCGAGATCGGTGAGGCGGTGGACTACAACGCCAAGCAGATCACGATCCATCCCGGCGTCGGCGGCATCACGGTCAGGGCGCGGGCCATCTACAGCGACACGGAGACCACCTTCGACCCGTTTGTCAAGATCATCGGTGCGGAGTTTAACCAGTTGACCAACAAATGGACGTTCACTCTGACCCAGAGTGTTCCCAGCGGCCTCGCGGATGAAGTTGGCTTTGTCCTGAGTGTGGACAGTACTGAAATCACGGTGCCCTCCACGATGCAGAAAGCGACCAACACGTTCACGGCCCATGTGAGCATGGACGGCTGGGAGGGTCAGCCGCTGTATGTGCGCGCCTATCTGAATTATGGCGGCAAAACGACCTACTCGGATACGCCGGCGCGTACCTATCCCTATCCTACTGCGTAAGGAGGAAAGAACATGGATAAAAAGTTTGCAGATCCGAAACTGGAAGTGGAGCAGTTTGATGATGCGATCGATTGCCTGACCATCTCGGACGGCGATCATGACGAGACCCAGAGCAGTTCCACCAGCAAAGACACCTGACGCAGATCCTCTGCTGCCGGGCTGGTCTTTGAGACCATGAAGAAAGCATGAAAAACGACCATGCAGAAGCAGAAATGCCCATGCATGGTCGTTGTATTCTTATTGAATCAATCCTCGTGCTTTTCCTGCCAGGGGAGGCGATAGAGCCATGCGGCCACGCCAAAGAGGATGGCGGGCAGCACCCAGCCCATATCCACGCTGGCCAGCGGCAGCCGATCCAGCAGGGGAATGTTCACGCCAAAGCCGGCGATGGCGGAGAGAATGCTGGTAATCAGCGCGCCGATGACGGCCCAGATGCAGATGCTGTTGGTCATTCTGGGAGCAACGAGACTCACGATCACCAGCACCAGCACCGGCGGATAGACGATGCCCAAAATCGGCGCCGCGATGGAGACAATGGTATCCAGTCCCAGATTGGACACTACTGCGCTGAACACGCAGATGATCACCACGAACACCGCGTAGGAGACCTTGCCCTTTGCCAGCCCCGCGAAGTGGTTCGCCGCGCTGCTCACCAGCGCCACCGCCGTGGTGACACAGGCCAGCGCAACCACCAGCGCGAAGATGATCAGGCCGGGCCTGCCCAGCAGACTCTGGACGATGGCGATCACCAGCTCCGCCCGGCTGATCTCCACCGGATAGAGCTTCGAGACCGTGGCGCCCAGATAGGCCAGACCCAGATACACCAGCAGGAGCAGAAGTCCCGCGAGCCCTGCGCTCTTTACCAGCACCTTCATGCGCTCGTCCTGCTTGTCATAGCCCTTGTCCAGGGCGCTTTTGATCAGCACTGTGCCGAACACCAGCGCCGCCAGCACGTCCATGGTCTGATAGCCCGCCTGGATGCCGGTGACGATCACGTTGTCCACCTGCACCACCGGGTTGATCTCCCCGAGAGGGTGGATCATACCCACCACGATCAGCACCGCCAGCCCCAGCAGCAGCGCCGGGGTCAGGAACTTGCCGATGATGTCGATGACAGCGGACTCCCGGACGCTCAGCGCCAGGATCACCGCGAAGAAAATGGCGGAAAACAAAATCGGGTTCAAGCCCGGGATCAGCTGCACAACGCCCATCTCATAGGTGGTGGCCGCTGTGCGGGGGATGGCCAGCATGGGGCCGATGCAGAGGATGATCACCGTCATCAGAACGGTGGCCGCCTTGGCACCGATGCGGTCCAGCACGCGCATGGCGCTGCCCTCCCGCAGCAGGGCGAACAGCGCCACCAGCGCCAGTGCCACATCCGCAATGTAATAGGCGCCGAAGCCGGAGAACCACTGCCGTCCGCTCTGGAGTCCCAGATAGGGCGGGAAGATCACGTTGCCGGCGCCGAAAAACATGGAGAACAGCGCAAAGCCGATGGTGAGCACGTGCAGAAAGCTTCCATTTTTCTGTTTCATGTCACGCCCTCCTCATTCCGGCCGCTGCCAGCCACGCCGGAGCCCTGCCTGGAAGGCTTCGTCGCGCCTGGCGTTGGCCCGGGCCTCATCCCGGTTGGAGCCGGTGTCGCGGTTTTTGAGGATCAGGAAGTAGGCGAGGACGGTGAGGATCACGATGCCCACAGCGGTGAGCAGGATGCCGAAGCCGTCGGGGGAGTAGACCCGCTTTCCTTCGATAGCAGGGACTATCATATCCACCGCGCCGAAGACGAGGATCACGACGATCAAAATCGGCGTCACCACCCGCACCATGGTGCCTGCAAAGCCGGAGAAGCGCTCCGACTTCGGCAGCTTCCATCCCACTGCCACACAGGCGCCCAGAGCGGCCAATGGCATCAGGAGCGTGTTGGTGATGCTGTCCAGCAGCTCCAGCAGATTCCGTCCAAAGAGCTGCAGCCCTGCCGCGCCGTTCACATCCAGTCCGAGGCTGATCCCCACCGGGACGGACAGCGCCAGACAGGCGAACACCACGATGCTGACGGCTCTGGTGCGGGCCACCTTGTACCGCTGGATGATGAACTGGGTCACCACCTCGAGGATCGAGATGATGCTGGTCAGCGCCGCGATGGCGGTCATGGTGAAGAACAGCAGACTGAAGATCTGCCCTGCCAGCCCCATATCCTGGAACACCATGGGAAGGGTAATGAACATCAATCCCGTGCCGCCCATGCCCAGCGCGGAGAGAGACTCCCCGGAGACCGCCGCATAGTGGAACAGCGCCGGGAAGATCGCAAGACCGGAAAGGAAGGTCAGCAGACCGTCCAGCAGACAGACCACCACGGTGGAGTGGACCAGATCCACGGTCTTGCCGGAATAGGAGCCATAGGTGATCATGGCGCCGCAGCCCAGCGACAGGGAGAAAAACGCCTGCCCCATGGCGGAGAGGATCCCCGCGCCGGTGAGCTTGGAGAAATCCGGCTTCAGATAGAAGGACAGTCCCTCCTGAACCCCTTCGCCCAGCAGCAGGGAGACGCAGCTGATGACGATCAGGATCACCAGCATGGTGGGCAGCAGCAGCTTCGCGGCCTTCTCGATGCCGTTTCGGACACCGGCGATCACGATGGCCGCAGCGGGCAGCGCGAACACTGCCGTGTGGAGGATCACGTCACCGGTGTTCCCGGCGAACTTCTCATAATTTCCGGCGTTGCCCACAAAGGAGCCCAGGGCGTATTTCACCGTATAGCCGCCCAGCACCAGATAGTAGCACATGATCATTGCGGGGATCACCACCACCAGCAATCCCAGCCAGCCCCAACCGGGGGAGATGGCCTTATAGGCAGAAACCGTGTTGGCTCTGCTGCGGCGGCCGATGTAAAACTCCGCCAGCATGGCCACGGCGCCCACCAGAAGGATGCACGCCAGATAGACGAACAGATAGGCCGCACCGCCGTTGGCACTGGTCTTGTAGGGGAAGCCCCACAGGTTTCCCAGTCCCACCGCCGAACCCGCCGCGGCCAGCTCAAAGCCGATTCGCGTGCCGAATCCGGATCGTTTTTGATTCATGCGCTCACTCCTTTTCCTGTTTTCACCAATTTTATCGTGATTTTTCACAATGACCTACCAATTGAATCATATCCTATCCGTCGAAAAGCTACAAGACAGATTTTCCCAAATCCATTTCTAGGAATTCATAACCATCTTTAACCATTTTAAAGGATACTTGCGCCGGAGCCCGGGGTTTGCTATACTGGAAAAAACGAAGGAGGGAACCCATGATGTCAGACATTCGTCCGGGACGCTATCGCCATTTCAAAGGCAACGAGTACGAGGTCCTGTTCACCGCCACCCACTCCGAGACCATGGAGCCCATGGTGGTCTACCGTGCGCTCTACGGCGAGCGGGGCGTCTGGGTGCGGCCCGCCTCCATGTGGAACGAGACCGTGGAGCGGGACGGCAAAGTTTATCAGAGATTTACCTTCATCGAGGAATAAAGGAGGAATCCCCATGCTGGATATGCCCATCAGAATCAATCAACTGGAACTGAAAAACCGGCTGGTCATGCCGCCGATGCACTCCGGCCTTGCCACCGAGGGCGGCCATGTGACCGACACACTGGCGGCGTATTATGCAGCCAGAACGAAATACAGCGCCCCGGGGCTTGTGATCATGGAGCACACCTGCATCACCGAGGCGGGCCGCGCCTCCCACACCCAGCTCTCCATCAGCGATGACGCGCGGATCGACGAGCACAAAAAGCTCACCGACGCCATCCACGAGGCCGGCGGAAAGGTGATATTGCAGCTGAACCACGCCGGCGCCGGCGCCCAGCCGCTGGAGCCCTGTGACCGGGTCTCCGCCAGCGCGATCTCCATGCCCTTGAAAAAGCTGGACCGCGGCATGGCGAGAGCCCTGACCAGAGACGAGATCAAATACCTGCAGGAGCGGTATGTGCTGGCTGCCAGACGGGCCATGAAGGCCGGTTACGACGGGGTGGAGATCCACAGCGCCCACGGCTATCTGCTGAACCAGTTCTACTCGCCGCTCACCAACCACAGAGAAGATGAATACGGCCCCCAGAGCATCGAAAATCGCACCCGCTTCCTCCGGGAGGCCTTTGCTGCGGTGCGGTCGGAGCTGGGTGACGCCACACCCATGGCCGTGCGGCTGGGCGGCGCGGACTATCTCCCCAATGGCTCCACGGAGGAGGATGCGGTGGAGGCCTGCAAACTGCTGGAGGCGGCAGGCGCGGATCTGCTGGACCTCTCCGGCGGCATGTGCTCCTTCGACCGGCCGGATCACCCGGAGCCGGGCTACTTCGGCTCCATGACCGAGAAGATCAAGGCCGCCGTTCAGGTCCCGGTGCTGCTCACCGGCGGCGTCAAAACCGTCGCGGACGCGGAGCGGCTGCTCACAGAAGGGAAGAGCGACCTCATCGGCGTCGGCAGAGCCCTCTTCAAAGACGCCCACTGGAGAGAGAACAACTGAAAAATAACAAAATCGCCATCCCCCGAAAAGAGGATGGCGATAATTTTATGTAAACCGCTTCTTGCGCATGTATTCCACAGTCCGGTAGAGGGTGGTGCCGTGGGAGAGCTGCTCCAGATGGCCGTAGAAATCCAGATGATAGATCTGTCCCAATGCCTTCAGCTCCGATTGTAACTCCGCCTCGGGATCGACGGCGCGGCGCTCCTCGAAGCCCTCCAGAACCAGCTGCTCGTTGTAGTCCTCGGAGAGGTGATAGATCCCCACACCCACCAGCCGCACCGGCTGCTGCGGCACCTGATCCAGCAGCTCCGACGCCTCACGGTAGATGGTCACCGCGTCGTCCACGGTGCGGTCGAAGGCCTTGGAGCGGGTGATGCTCTTCATGTTGGCGTAGGTGAGTTTCAGGCTGACGCCGCGGCCGTGGAGCCCGTAGCGTTTCGCTCTCGCCTCCACCGCGATGGCCAGCAGCAAAAGCACCTGCTTGAGAAAGGCGAAGCTGTTCACATCCGCCTGAAAGGTCAGCTCCCTGCTGATGGATTTGGCGTCCTGGACCCGGTAGGGGGTGACCCTCCGGTCATCGATGCCGAAGGCCAGATCCGTGACCCACTGTCCCTGCTTCCCCAGCAGGGAGATCACCGCCTCCCGATTCTCCCGGATGTCGCGGACGGTGCGGATTCCCGCCTGATGCAGACGCTCCGCGGTTTTGGCGCCGACGGTGTAAAGTACCCGCACGTCCCGGTCAATGATGAGGTTTACATAATCTTCTGCTGCGAGAATTTCAAAATACCCGTCCGGCTTCTTTTCCTCGCTGGCGGTCTTGGCGGCGGTCTTGGAGTAAGCCACCCCCACCGAGCAGCTGAGCCCCACCTCGTCCCGGGTACGCTCCTTGATCCGATGTGCAAATGCTCTGGCGCGCTCAAAGCTACCCGCGGTCTCGGTCACGTCCAGATAGGCCTCGTCCAAAGCGATGTACTCCGCTGCGGTGGCGTATTCGTTCCAGATCTCGTGGAGCTGGTGTGAGACGGCCCGATATTTCTCAAAATTCGGGTGCATGTAGGTTCCGCCGGGGCAGAGGCGGTAGGCGTCCTTGATGCTCATTCCGGAGTGGACGCCGAACTTTCTGGCCTCGTAGCTGCAGGTGGCCACCACGCCCCGCTCGGTTGGGAGGGAGCCGATGATCAGCGGCTTGCCACGGAGAGAGGGATCGTCCCGGATCTCCACAGAGGCGTAGAAGGCGTCCATGTCCACGTGCAGGATGATCTGATCCAATCTCTCGCCTCCTTTCAGAAAAATCGCGCCCGACCCGGAAGGCCGGACGCGGTTTGTTTTCAGGGTTTCCGCCAGACGAACCGGTCCACGATGCCGGTGTAGCTCTGGATGAGCTTCACCACCTTGATGGACACATTCTCGTCCATGTAGTCTCGCACGGGGAGACCAAAATCGCCGTTGCGATTCATCTCCACCGCCGTGTCCACCGCCTGCAGCACCTGTTCGGTGGTGATGCCGGCGAGGATGAAGTTGCCGCGATCCAATGCCTCCGGACGCTCCGTGCTGGTGCGGATGCAGATGGCGGGGAAGGGGTGCCCCACGGAGAGGAAGAAGCTCGACTCCTCCGGCAGGGTGCCGGAATCGGACACCACCGCGAACGCGTTCATCTGCAGGCAGTTGTAGTCGTGGAACCCCAGGGGCTCGTGCTGAATAACGCGCTTGTCAAACTCGAATCCCCGCAGCTCGATGAACTTTTTGCTCCGCGGATGGCAGGAGTAGAGGATCGGCATGTCATACTTCTCCGCCATGGCGTTCACCGCGTTCATGAGGGAGAAGAAGTTGGCTTCGGTGTCGATGTTCTCCTCCCGGTGGGCGGAGAGCAGAATGTACTTGCCCTTTTCAAGTCCCAGCCGTGCATGCACATCGCTGGCTTCGATCTTCTCAAGGTTTTTGTGCAGCACTTCAGCCATGGGGGAGCCGGTGACGTAGGTGCGTTCCTTCGGCACACCGGCTGCGTTGAGATAGCGACGAGCATGCTCGGAGTAGCAGAGATTCACGTCCGCCGTCACGTCCACGATCCGGCGGTTGGTCTCCTCCGGCAGGCATTCGTCGAAGCAGCGGTTGCCCGCCTCCATGTGGAAGATCGGGATGTGCAGACGCTTCGCCGCAATGACACTGAGACAGGAGTTGGTGTCGCCCAGCACCAGAACCGCGTCGGGCTTCTGCTCCTGCATGAGCTTGTAGGAAGCTGCGATGATGTTGCCGATGGTCTCGCCCAGATCGGCGCCCACGGCATTCAGATAAAAGTCCGGCGCCCGCAGGCCCAGATCCTCGAAAAAGACCTGATTCAGCGTATAATCATAGTTCTGGCCGGTGTGGACCAGGATCTGCTCAAAATACTTGTCGCAGGCCTTGATGGTCTCCGAAAGCCGGATGATCTCCGGCCGGGTGCCGATGATGGTCATGAGCTTCAGCTTTGCCATGCTCAAACCTCCTGAAAGAATGTGTCGGGGT
>CADCQK010000075.1 GCA_902803575.1 Oscillospiraceae bacterium | reverse complement strand
TGCAATGATCCACCGTAGGGCGGGGACCTGTGCCCCGCCGCGTTGAATGTGCTGCCCATGTAACGGCGGGGCACAGGTCCCCGCCCTACAAGGAGCGAGCGATAAACTCCCAATATACCGCTCAAGTCAATCGTCTCAGCTCACAACGACCCCGATGGCGGGCCAGAGGATCACCAGCAGCTCCAGCAGGGGCGCGGTGAAGATGGTGCTGTCGAACCGGTCCAGCATGCCGCCGTGGCCGGGGAGCAGGTTGGAGTAGTCCTTCACGCCGTACTCCCGCTTGATGGTGGAGAAGGCCAGATCGCCCATCTGCCCGGCGAGAGAGCCCAGCAGACCGTAGACCATCATGCCGAGGAAGTTTACATAATAACCGCAGAGCTTCAGGATCAGGCCGTACAGCAGCGCGCCGACGATGGCCGCCAGCAATCCGCCCACGGCGCCCTCGATGCTCTTGTTGGGGCTCAGATGCGGGGCCAGCTTCCGCTTGCCCATGGCGTTGCCCACGAAGAAGGCGCCGGAGTCGCTGATCCACACGATCACGAAGGTCAGAAGGATGTAGGGCGCCTTGGGGGTGTGCTGGCCCAGGCGCACCAGAGCGGTGAGCAAAAACGGGATCAGCAGCCCCGCCGTGAAGACCAATGCCGGCTCCACGAAGTGCATGCGGTTGTTTTCGCTGCGGAAGGTGCGCATCATCTCTCCGAACATGACCACCAGCAGCAGCCATGCCGCCAGCTTCAGGGTGAAGTCACCGAAGCCGAAGACGGTGCCCATGGGGATCAGAACGGCGGCCACTCCGGCGTAGATGCCGAAGCGCTTGCGGAAGCGGGAGCCCATGGTGGTGTGCAGCAGCTCCCAGGCGCTGAATGCCGCCATGACGGAGACCACAACGGCCCAGCCCCACAGCGGTGCGAAAAAGATCACGGCCAGCAGCGCCGGAATGCCGATCCCGGCAACGATCAGTCTGTTTTTCATATTTCTCTGTCCTTTCCTGGATGATATGAGAAAGGGGGTTCAAATTCAAGTTTAACAGGATGTTGAAATGATCCACCGTAGGGCGGGGACCTGTGCCCCGCCGTTACACCGGCAGTATATTCCATGCGGCGGGGCACAGGTCCCCGCCCTACAGGGATCGAGCGTGAAACGCCCAATTTCCCGCTCATTTCACCCCGCCGAAGCGGCGGTCTCTTCTCTGGAACTCGATGATGGCGTCGTCCATGTCCCGCTCGGAGAAATCCGGCCAGAGGACGTCGGTGAAATAGAGCTCCGAATAGGCCCCCTGCCAGGGAAGGAAGTTCGAAAGCCGCTCCTCCCCGCTGGTGCGGATGATCAGATCCGGGTCGGGGATGCCGGTGGAGTAGAGCAGACTGGAGAAGTACTCCTCCGTCAGCTCCGGGGCCTCGCCGGTTTTGTACATCTCCGCGTACTTTCTCACGGCGTGGAGGATCTCGTCCCGGCCGCCGTAGTTGATGCAGAGGTTCAGCTGGCAGCCGTCGTGGTGGCTGCTCTCTTCTCTGGCATCGGCCATGAGCTGCTGCAAAGCGGGAGACAGGGCCGTCAGCTCCCCGAAGAAGTCCATGCGGATGCCGTCGCGCTTCATGACCTCGATGGATTCGACGATGTAGCGCTCAAAAAGATCCATCAGCGTCCGGACCTCGTCGTCGGGCCGCTTCCAGTTTTCGGTGGAAAAGGCGTAGAGGGTCAGGTACTCGATGCCGATGTCCTTGCAGTAGTTGGCGATCTTCCGGACCGTCTCGGCGCCCACGGCGTGACCGGCGGTTCGCGGCAGGCCCCGCTTTTTCGCCCAGCGGCCGTTGCCGTCCAGAATGATGCCGATGTGCCTCGGCAGACGCTCGAAGTCCACCTCCGGTTTCGTCCCGGTTTTCTTTTGAAACAATGCCATAGTATTCCAATCCCATCATGACTGAAAAAGGGGATCAGAGATCCCCTTTTAATTATATTCGGAACAGGGGAAGCGATGAATCAATCGAAGCAGGGCGATTGGTTCAGCGTTTCCTATTTAAAGCTCCATGAGCTCCTTCTCTTTGTCGTCGGCGATCTTCTCGACTTCCTTGATATAGTCGTCGGTCATCTTCTGCATATCCTTCTCGACGTCTTTGAAGTCGTCCTCGGTGATCTCGGATTTCTTCTTCTGGGCCTTGAACTTATCCATGGCGTCGCGGCGGATGTTGCGGACGGCCACCTTGGCCTCCTCGCCGTACTTCTTCACCTGCTTGGCCAGATCCTTACGGCGCTCCTCGGTCAGCTGCGGGAACACCAGACGAATGGCGCGGCCGTCGTTCTGGGGGTTGATGCCCAGCTCGGAGGCCTGGATCGCCTTCTCGATGGCCTTGAGGGCAGAGGCGTCCCAGGGCTGGATCAGCAGGCTGCGGGCGTCGGGCACGCTGATGGAAGCCACCTGATTGATGGGGGTTTCGGTGCCGTAGTATTCCACGGTGATCCGGTCCAGCACGGCGGGGTTGGCCTTTCCGGCGCGGACGGAGGCAAGCTGCTCTTTGAGGAACTCGCAGGTGCGTTTCATTTTTCTCTCAAAATCCTGATAATCGACTGACATGTTAACTCCTCCTCTATTTTGAAATAAACGTTTTTCTTATTTAACCAGCGTGCCTACCGCCTGACCGGTCACGGCGCGGAGGATGTTCTCCGGCTCCGAGAGGGCGAAGACGAACACGGGCAGATGATTGTCCATGGCGAGGCTCGTGGCGGTGGAGTCCATGACGGCCAGATGTCGCGCTAGGACTTCATCATAGGTTATGTTGTCAATCTTCACGTCGTCCTTGTCGACGCGGGGGTCGGCGCTGTAAACGCCGTCGATGTTCTTGGCCAGCAAAATGGCGTCGGCGTCGATCTCGCAGGCACGGAGCACGGCGGCCGTGTCCGTGGAGAAATAGGGGCAGCCGGTGCCGCCGGCAAAGAGGACGACCTTGCCCTCCTCCAGATGCTTCACCGCGCGCTGGCGGGTGTAGGTCTCGGCGAAGGCGCGCATCTCCGTCGCGGTCTGGACGCGGACGGGAATGTCCTTCTGCTCCATCACGTCGGAGACGGCGAGGC
>CADCQK010000074.1 GCA_902803575.1 Oscillospiraceae bacterium | reverse complement strand
TGCCGTGAAGGAGGCGAGCCCCCTGATCCTCGGCGTGGGCGTGGGGGAGAACTACTTCGCGTCCGACGTTACGGCGCTCGTGAGCTATACGAAGAACGCCATCTACCTCGACGACGGCGAGTTTGCCGAGCTCACGCCGGAGACGATCACGGTCTATGACTGTTCCGGCCGAAAGATCGAAAAACCCATCAGCCGCATCACCTGGACGGTCGAGGCGGCGGAGAAGGGCGGCTATGACCACTTCATGCTCAAGGAGATCATGGAGCAGCCCGCCGCCGTCCGCGCCGCCATCGCCCCGAGAGTGAAGGACGGCGAGGTGCATCTGGACGAATTTGATCTGACGCCGGAGGAATTGAAGCAGTTCAACAAGATCGTCGTCACCGCCTGCGGCAGCGCCTACTATGCCGGCTGCGCCGCGAAATATGCGCTGGAGTCCCTCTGCCGGATCCCCACGGAGGTGGTGCTGGCAAGCGAGCTGCGATACGGAGAGCCGCTGATCGATGAGCACACCCTTCTCATCGTCATCAGCCAGTCCGGCGAGACCGCCGACACCATCGCCGCCATGAAGGAGTGCCGCCAGAGAGGCGCCAAGGCCCTCGCCATCGTAAACGTGGTGGGGAGCACCATCGCGAAGCTGGCGGACTGGACCCTCTACACCTGGGCGGGGCCGGAGATCGCCGTGGCCACCACCAAGGGCTACACCACCCAGCTGGCGGTGCTGTTCCTGCTGGCCATGTCCATGGGCCGGAAGCTGGGGACCCTGGGCGATGACCGCTATCCGGGACTTCTCTACGACATCCTCCGGCTGCCGAAGCTGATCCAGAACGCCATCGACCTGAATCACGGCATCCCGGCGCTGGCGAAGAAGTATTACCAGTCCAGCTCCCTCTTCTTCATCGGCCGCAACACCGACTGGGCGGTGGCGCTGGAGGGTGCTTTGAAGATGAAGGAGATCTCCTACATCCACGCCGAGAGCTACGCCGCCGGCGAGCTGAAGCACGGCACCATTGCCCTGATCGAAGAGGGCACCCCGGTGATCGCCGTCTGCTGCAACGAGCATCTGGTGGACAAAACCATCAGCAACATCGTGGAGGTGAAGGCCCGGGGCGCGAGAGTGCTGGCGGTGGCCCTCAGAGGCAATCACAAGATCGTCTCCCAGGCCAACGACGTGATCTTCATCCCCGCCATCAACACCCTCTTCTCCCCGATCCTGGCGGTGATCCCCATGCAGCTTCTGGCCTACCATGTGGCGAAGGAGAACGGCTGCGACATCGACAAGCCCAAGAATCTCGCCAAATCCGTCACCGTGGAGTGAGAAAAAGCTTGCAGGGAAGCTCTGTCTGCATTAAAATGGAAAACAACGAAAAATCAGGAAAGGAGCGATGGACGTGAACTATACGCCCGATGAAGTGCTGCAATACATCGCGGAGGAGGACGTGAAGTTCGTCCGCATGGCCTTTTGCGACATTTACGGCAAGCAGCGAAACGTGGCCATCATGTCCAGCGAGCTGCCCCGGGCCTTTCAGCACGGCATCGCCTTTGACGCCTCAGCGGTGGAGGGGTTCGATCTGGACGTGCGGTCGGATCTGTTCCTCCGCCCCAATGCCAGCACGCTCCGGGCCCTGCCCTGGCGGCCCCAGATCGGCAGAGTGGCCCACATGTTCTGCGACATCGTCCACCCCGGCGGTTCCCCCTTCGAGGCGGACACCCGCGCCCTGCTGAAGCAGGCGGTGCAGGAGGCGGCAGACCGGGGCTACACCTTCCAGTTCGGCACGGAGATGGAGTTTTATCTCTTCCTGCTGGACGACCGGGGGAACCCCACCCGCATCCCCTTCGACCGGGCGGGGTACATGGATGTGGCCCCCGAGGACAAGGGGGAGAACGTCCGCCGGGAGATCTGTCTCACGCTGGAGCAGATGGGCATCTACCCCGAGAGCTCCCACCACGAGAGCGGCCCGGGGCAGAATGAGATCGATTTTCGCTACGCAGATCCGGTGGCCGCGGCGGACAATGCCATTTTGTTCCGCAGCGTGGTGAAGGCAGTGGCGGCGCAAAACGGTCTCTGCGCCGATTTCTCCCCCAGACCCCTGCCGGATCACGACGGCAACGGCATGCACATCAACCTCTCCGCCAGCCGAAACGGTCAGCCGCTGCCGCCCACGGCGCTGATCCCGGGGCTCCTGAACCGGGCGCGGGACATGACGCTGTTTTTGAATCCCGTGGAGGACTCTTATCTGAGACTGGGCAGGGACAAGGCGCCCCGCTATGTCTCCTGGTCGGAGGAAAACCGCTCCCAGCTGGTGCGGCTGCCCGCTGCCGACGGAGAATATCGGCGGCTGGAGCTCCGGTCGCCGGACTCCATGACGAACCCCTATCTGGCGTTCTCTCTGATCATCCGCGCCTGTCTGGAGGGGATGGCGGAGGAACTGCCGCTGCCGGAGGCGGCCAACTACAACACCCTCAGCGCCTCTCAGGAGCAGACCCGGAAGCTTCCGCGGCTGCCCGACACGCTCCCGGAGGCGAAGGCCGTGGCCAGAGAGAGTCCCTTCATCCGGAGCTGCGTCCCTGCCCGGATCCTGGAGCGGTATCTGTAACCCATCATCTCAGCGGAAAGGAGGAAACGGCTTGGTATTCCAGAGCGACCCTTACAGCGTGCTGCTGGTCTCCGCCTCGGAGAAACTGAATACCAGCGTCCTTCCTCTGTTCCCGGGGTCGGATTTCTGGCCGGTGACCGTGGTGGACTCCCTGAGCCGGGCGCGGCGGCTGCTGCTGCAGCAGAGCTATGATCTGGTGGTGGTGAACGCGCCGCTGCCCGATGGCATGGGGACGGATCTCGCCATGAAGCTCTGCGCCGAGACGGACGCGGCGGTGGCCCTGCTGATCCGCCATGAGCTCTATGAGGAAGTAAACGCCAAGGCTCTGCCCGACGGCGTGGTGGTGGTCTCCAAGCCCACCAACTCCCAGCTTTTGACCCAGGTGATCCGGGGGCTCTGCGCCATGCGGGAACGGCTCCGCTCCGTAAAGCAGCGGCAGAGCACCGTGGAGGAGAAAATGGAGGAGATCCGCCGGATGAACCAGGCCAAGTGGCTGCTGATCGAGCACGAGGGTCTCACCGAGCAGGAGGCCCACCAAAAAATCCTCCGGGAAGCCATGGAGCGCCGGGTCACCAAGCTGGACGCCGCGGAACGGATCATCCAAACCCATGCAAAGACATGAAAAACCGCTCTCATGGAGAGCGGTTTTTGGTTTCTATTCAGTTTTCCAGTGCGGCGGAGATCAGCCCGACGAACAGCGGGTGGGGACGGTTGGGGCGGCTTTTGAATTCGGGATGGAACTGGACGCCCACATAGAAGCGCTTTTCCGTGAGCTCCACCGCCTCCACGATGTAGCCGTCGGGGGACTGGCCGCAGAGGGTGAGTCCCTGCTCCGCCAGCACCGCCCGGTAGTCGTTGTTGAACTCATACCGGTGACGGTGCCGCTCCCGGATCTCCGATTGTTCGTAACAGCGGCGGAGGGTGGTGCCTTCTTCAATCCGGCAGGGGTACGCGCCGAGACGGAGGGTGCCGCCCTTGCTGACGGTCTCGCTCTGATCCGGGAGGAAGTCGATGACCTTATTCCTGCTCTCCGGATCCAGCTCCCCGGAGGTGGCGTCCTCGATGCCGCAGACATTTCTGGCAAACTCGATCACCGCCACCTGCATCCCGAGGCAGATGCCGAGATAGGGCACATCGTGCTCTCTGGCATAGCGGGCGGTGACGATCATCCCCTCCACGCCCCGGTCTCCGAAGCCGCCGGGGACAATGATCCCGTCGCAGCCTGCAAGCGTTTCTTCAACGGTTTCTTCGGTGACGGTCTCGCTGTCGATCCAGCGGATCTCCACCTTCGCACCGCAGCTGTACCCGGCGTGGCGCAGGGCCTCGGCTACGGATAAATAGGCATCGTGGAGCTGGACGTATTTCCCCACCAGACCGATGGTCACGGTGCGCTCCAGGGACTTGATCCGCGCCACCAACTCCCGCCATTCCTCCAGCTTCGGCGCCCGGGTCCAGAGGCCCAGCTCCCGGCAGACGATCAGGGAGAAATCCTCGTCCTCCAGCATCAAGGGCGCCTCGTACAGGACCGGCAGAGTGCGGTTCTCGATGACGCAGTCGGGCTTCACGTTGCAAAAGAGACTGATCTTCCGAAACACCTCCGGCTCCAGGGGCTCGTCGCAGCGCAGCACGATGATGTCCGGGGAGATGCCCATGCCCTGAAGTTCCTTGACGGAGTGCTGGGTGGGCTTGGTCTTGTGCTCGTCGCTGCCGTGGAGGAAGGGCACCAGAGTCACGTGGATGAAGAGCGTGTTTTCTCTCCCCTGCTCCAGACTGACCTGCCGCGCCGCCTCCAGAAAAGGCTGGCTCTCGATGTCGCCGGTGGTGCCGCCGATCTCGGTGATCACCACATCCGCGTTGGTGGTCTCTCCCACCCGGTAGATAAAATCCTTGATCTCCTGGGTGACGTGGGGGATGATCTGGACGGTCTGGCCCAGATATTCGCCCCGGCGCTCCTTGTTGAGCACGTTCCAGTAGACCTTGCCGGTGGTGAGGTTGGAGTAGCGGTTTAAGTCCTCGTCGATGAACCGCTCATAGTGGCCCAGATCCAGATCCGTCTCGCTGCCGTCCTCGGTGACATAGACCTCCCCGTGCTGATAGGGGCTCATGGTGCCGGGATCCACGTTGATGTAGGGGTCCAGCTTCTGGGCAGCCACCTTCAGGCCACGGCTTTTCAGGAGTCTTCCCAGCGAGGCCGCCGTGATACCTTTTCCGAGGCCGGAGACCACGCCGCCGGTCACAAACACATACTTCGTCATGATGCTGCCTCCCTCAAACGCCGCTGTCGCCGTAGTTTGCCAGCACACGGGCGGACGGATCGTCCACATCGCAGCCGGGCCAGCTTTTGTTGGGCATCCAGAAATCCCGGATCATTCCCGCCTGACCGGGATAGTGCTGTTCGAAGATCTCCCGATAGAGCAGGCTCTCTTTTGTAAAGGGCGGGCAATAGTCGAATTGCCTCCGCTTTTCCTCGAATTCTTCAACTGAGTACCGCGCCTCGGCGTACTCCTTCAGATCATCCACCATGGAGTGTCCCACCGCATCCGAGAAGGCCGCCTTCTGCCGCCAGAGGATCTCATCGGGAAGCAGGTGGTCCTCCTCAAAGGCGTGGCGCAGCAGGTATTTTCCCATGTCATAGGTGTTCATCTTTTTCGCCGGATCCACAGCCATCACGTATTTTACAAAGTCCAGATCTCCGAAGGGCACCCGGGCCTCCAGGGAATTCACCGAGATGCACCGGTCAGCCCGGAGCACGTCGTACATATGCAGCTCGTCGATCCGCTTTTGCGCCTCGCTTTGGAATTCCTCCGGGGAGGGAGCGAAGTCCGTGTATTTGTAGCCGAAGAGCTCGTCGCTGATCTCCCCGGTCATCAGCACCCGCACGTCCGTCTGCTCGTGGATGGCCTTGCAGCAGAGGTACATGCCCATACTGGCACGGATGGTGGTGATGTCCCAGGTGCCCAGCATGGCAATGACTTCGTCCAGCGCCTCCAGCACGTCTTCCCGGGTCATGTAGACCTCGGTGTGCTCGGCGCCGATGAAGTCCGCCACCATCCGGGCGTATTTCAGATCGATGGCATCGGTGTCCATGCCGATGGCGAAGGTGCGGATCCTGTGGGGCAGCAGCCTTGCGGAGATGGCGCAGACCAGGCTGCTGTCCAGGCCGCCGGAGAGCAGAAAGCCCAGCGGCGCGTCGGCGTCGAGGCGCTTTTCCACACCCCTGGTGAGTTTCTCGCGGATGGTTTTGCAGACAGTCTCCAGATCGTCTTTGACCACCTCATGCACCTCGGTCACGTCGGCATAGCGGACGAAGGCGCCGTCGGCGTAGTAGTGTCCCGGCGGGAAGGGCATGATCTCGTCACAGAGGCCCACCAGGTTTTTTGCCTCGCTGGCAAAGACGATGCTGCCTTCTGAATCATATCCATAATACAAAGGCCGGATGCCGATGGGATCACGGGCCGCCACGAACCGATCCCGCTTTCCGTCATAGAGTACCATGGCGAACTCCGCGTCCAGCATTTGGAACATTTCGAGGCCGTATTCGTGATACAGCGGCAGGATGATCTCGCAGTCGGAACCGCTTTCGAAGGTATATCCCCGCTGTTCCAGCATCGCCTTCACCGGACGGAAGCCGTAGAGCTCCCCGTTGCAGACGCAGAGGTCGTCCTCCAGATGGAAGGGCTGCATGCCGCTCTCCTCCAGACCCATGATGGAAAGCCGGTGGAAGCAGAGACACCCCTCCCCTGCCGGCTCGATGCGGGACAGATCCGGCCCGCGGGATTTGGTGCGATTGAAATACGTCCACACCTCATTTTCGTCCAGAACCAGTTTCGTAAAGCCCATGATAGAACACATTCCGATCACACTCCTTGTATTTGATGATTCCTTTTGGGCGGTTTTCGAAAAATGCCCTCTCCCGGCATGGAACAGAGAAAAAAACATTCGGAGGAGAGTCGTTGACTCCGAAGGAGGTACTGGCGAGTACCGAAGAGAGGGCACAAAAATAGAGACAAAGACGCCTTTGCAGACATCTTTGTCTCTGATGTGGGACATTTTACTCCGGAATGGTCCGACAGTCAATGGTCAAAATGCAAAAAAATTCCAATCAAAACCACTTTTTTCATTGACAGTCCGGAATCGCAGGTGCTCTGCGCTTTTCTCCCGCCCCGGATCGGCTTGACTTTTTCTCCAGTTCGCTGTATAACTTTTTTATCCTATGCATTCAATAGGAAATTAAGGTGGAGGAACGGTTATGGCACGAATCATCGTGGGGCTCTCCGGCGGCGTGGACAGCGCCGTGGCCGCCGGGCTGCTGAAGGCCGCGGGCCATGAGGTCATCGGCGTGACGCTGCGCACCTGGCAGGCCGGGACCAGCCGCTGCTGCAGGATCGATGACGCCCAGAAGACCACGGCGGCCCTCGGGATCCCCTATCATGTAATGAACTGCTCTTCGGATTTTCAGGAATTTGTGGAAGCGCCCTTTCTGACGGATCGGCTCCGCGGGCTGACGCCGAATCCCTGCGTGGTCTGTAATTTCGCGGTGAAGTGGAAATGGCTGCTCCGCGCCGCCGCCCACTTTCAGGCCGACGCCGTGGCCACCGGGCACTACGCCGAAGTGACGGTCACGGAGTCCGGGCATCATACCGTAAAAGCCGGGAAGGATCCGAAAAAGGATCAGAGCTATATGCTCTGCCGGCTGACCCAGGAGCAGCTTCGCCGGACGATCCTGCCGCTGGGCCGGCTGACGAAGTCGGAGGTGCGCGCCCTTGCCGCGCGGCTGGAGCTGCCCGTGGCCGAGACGCCGGATTCTCAGGAGCTCTGCTTCGTAAACGAAGAGGACCCAGGCGACTACATCGAGGATCACACGGAACACCCACCGGGGCCGGGCAGTTTCGTGGATCAGGAAGGCAAACCGCTTGGCACCCACCGGGGCATTTACCGCTATACCATCGGCCAGCGGCGGGGGCTTGGCATTCCGGCCGGAGAACGGCTGTATGTGAGCAGCATCTCCCCGGAGTGCAACGAAATCACCCTCGGAGACGCCGCCTCCCTGCTGCGGTATGCGCTCGTCTGCAGAGACGTGCAGTGGATGGGCATCGCTCCGCCGGAACCGGGAACGCCCCTTCCCGCTCTGGTGAAGATCCGATCCCATCACGAAGGCGTGCGGGCTTTGGTTTTCCGCTCCGAACAGGATCTCGTCCGCATCCGATTCGGCACTCCGGTGCGCGCACCCGCGCCGGGACAGTTCGCGGTGTTTTACGACGACGCCGGGCGCATCCTCGGCAGCGGTGTCATCACAGAATCGTTCCCATAAATGAGAATTCCCCGGACAGTACACAGTACAGCCCGGGGATTTTTTTATTGAGTTACGGTTCCAGACCGCAGGGCAGAGCCGTGCGCTTGGCTTCGGCGTCCTTCACGATCACGTCGTAGAGCCGGTAGCCGCCGGCGAGATTGTAGCAGTCAAAGCCGTTCTGGGTCAGGATGCGGCAGGCGATATAGCTCCTGAGCGCACTCTGGCAGTTGACGTACAGGGGCTTGCCGCGCTCAATTTCATCCATGCGCTCCCGGAGCTCGTCCACGGGGATGTTCACGGCCCCCTCAAAGTGGCCGCGCCTGAACTCGCCGGGGGTGCGGACGTCCAGCAGCACCACGCTGCCGTCTCTGGGCAGGCTGTCCACATCGTGCCAGTGGAACTGCTTTACGGTGCCGTCGGAGAGGTTTTCCGTCATATAGCCCGCCATGTTCACCGCGTCTTTGGCGGAGCCGTAGGGCGGCGCGTAGGCCAGATGCAGGTTCTGGAGGTCCCGCACGTCCATGTGGTTCTGGATGGCGGTGGCAAGGACATCGATGCGCTTGTCCACACCGGCGCCGCCCACGATCTGCGCCCCCAGAAGCCGGTAAGTCTCCTGCTCAAAGACCACCTTCATGGTCATGGTCTCAGCCCCGGGGTAGTAGCCCGCGTGGTTCATGGGTGAAAGATAGACCTTGTCCACCTGCAGGCCGGCCTTTTTGGCGTTGGTCTCATTGACGCCGGTGCTGGCGGCGGTGAGATCGAAAAGCTGGATGACAGAGCTGCCGAGAGATCCCTCGTACCGGCTGTCTCTGCCGCAGATGTTGTCCGCCGCGATGCGTCCCTGCTTGTTGGCGGGGCCGGCGAGGGAGATGACGCTGTCAAGACCGGTGACCAGATGGCGCACCTGCACCGCGTCGCCCACGGCGTAAATATCGGGCACCGAAGTCTCCATCCGGTCGTTCACCAGAATGGTGCCCTTGAGCCCCAGCTCCAGTCCTGCGTCCTTCGCGAGGGCGGTGTCGGGGGTCACGCCGATGGCCAGCACCACCATGTCCGCATGGAGGGGCGCGTTGTCCTTCAGCAGCACGTCTACGCCGCCGTCCTTGTCTTCGAAGCCCTCCACGGTCTGGCCCAAAGCCAGCTGCACCCCATTTCGGCGCATCTCGCTGTGGATGAAGGCCGCCATGTCGGGATCGAAGGGGTTCATCAGCTGCATGGGCCGCTGGACGATGGTCACCTCCAGCCCCAGATGCCGCAGATTCTCCGCCAGTTCCAGGCTGATGAAGCCGCCGCCCGCCAGCACTGCAGAGCGGGGTTTTTCCTTGTTTACAAATTCCTTGACGCGGAAGGTGTCCTCCACAGTGCGCAGGGTGAACACGCGCTCCAGATCCACGCCCTGCAGCCGCGGCTGGGTCGGCCGGGCGCCGGGAGAGAGCAACAGCTTGTCGTAGGATTCCTCAAATTCCTCGCCGGTTTCCAGATTCTTCACGCGCACGGATTTCTTCTCCGGCAGGATCGCCGTAACCTCGTGGTGCACCTTCATCTGTACACGGAAGCGGTCATAGAAGGATTCCGGGGTCTGGAGGGTCAGCTCCTCCGGATCGGTGATCACGTCGCCGATATAATAGGGCAGGCCGCAGTTTGCGTAGGAGATATAGCCCGAGCGCTCGAAAACGATGATCTCGGCCTGCTCGTCCAGTCTGCGGATGCGGGCAGCAGCGGTGGCGCCGCCGGCCACGCCGCCAACGATGACAACCTTCATCTTACTTTTCCACCTTTCCCTTGTAGGCGTTGATGCCGCCGATGTTTTTCACGTTGGTAAAGCCCGCGCGCTTGAGGAAGGAGACCGCCTGTCCGCTGCGTCCGCCGGAGAGGCAGTGGACGAAGAGCGGGGTATCGAGGGCGCCCAGCTCATTGTATCGTGCGGGGAGCACCGCAAGCGGGATGCTGACGCTGCCGGGGATGTGGCCTTCGGCATATTCCTCCGGGGTGCGCACGTCCAGCAGCACCGCGCCGGCGGTGGTCTGAAACTCCTCAACGCCCTTGTTGATGTCCATTGCTGATGTGAAAAGACCCATAATTCTTTCCTCCCAAAGATTTTTGGTGTTCCGGTGTTCTCTGATTTCTGTTTTCAGTATACCCGGAGCGGAGCTCTTTTTCCGTGATAATATCACGCTTAGGCTGTTTCTGTGTTCCGTTTTCTCATGGTGAAGCCCTCTGTCTGCAGCGGACAGCAAAAAGACAGACCGGCCCACGGAACTCCATGGGTCGGTCTCTCTCATTCGTCTGAAAAAGATTATTTCCAGCTGTATTTCTCCCGATTCGGCCAGCGGTAGTCCGCAAAGACCGCGTCGGTGGCCTTCTCCGTGCGTTTCACGATGCCGCCGGGACAGGGCATGGGCTTCTTTCCGGCCACGACCGCGTTGCCGATGACCTCGCCGTCGTCCTCGATGTGGGCGTGGATCGTGACGGTGTAGCCCAGCACGTCGAAGGAGTAGTCGTAGTACTTCCCGTCGATGAGCTTACAGTCGTGGAGCGGGTGGCGCTTGCCTGCCACCTTGATCCAGCCGCCGTATTCGGTCTCACTCACGGGCTCGAAGAAGCCGTCGGCCTTCATGGTGCCAAGAAAGCTCTTGACGATGTTTTTCGTCTCATAGGTATATCCGGGCTGAAAAAGCATCAGAAGACCTCCTTCGGCGGGTTGAACGGGCGGCGCTCGATGTGATCATACCACTTGGAGAGATACGGGTGGACCAGCTCGATGAGCCGCATGTCCAGATTGAAATAATAGACCACCAGGGACGCCAGGAAGAGTCCTGCGCCGGTGCCCGCGGCGATGGCGGGGAGCTTGATGAGTTTGTTCATGGTGCAGCCTCCTTACCAGGCGTTCTGATCTTCGATGGTTTCCAGGGACGGATCGAAGGGCTCCTCCCCCAGCACCGTGCGCATGTAGCGGTTGACCTCGTCGCGCATGGCCTGGCGGTCGGCCTTCCGGGGATCCAGCAGCGCGTGAGGGATCCAGATCACATGGATGCCGCGCTTGGCCGCCTCCTCCTCATAGATGCCGTGCCAGGTGGTGACCGCCTTGCAGGCCATCTGCTCCAGCATGACGATCATGTCGAGGTTGAACTCCTCGCAGAAGCGCCACACGTCGTCCACGCCCAGGGAGAAGCCGCCCTCGGTGCGGTTGCGCATGATCATTTTCATGTAGAGATCGGCAAGGTCGTTGATCGCCTGCTCGCGGTTTTCGGGCGTGTCCTCATCGGCGTAGATCTCGGTGGAGGTGAGGTTCAGCATGTGCGTGATGCCGACGATGCCCCAGCAGTTCAAGAGCCAGTTGGAGAAGTTCGTGTAAAACTCCGCCTGCACGCCCCAGATCAGCGCCCGGTGGCGGATCTCCTGACACGGCAGGGCTTTCTTCTCATAGCCCTGATACATCAGATCGCGGATTTTGCGGTTGATCTCCCGGTATGCCTCGCTGGGTGCATTGAGCATGCGGGTGTAGTAGAGGTCGCGGTAGAGGTTGTAGTTGTTGTCCGGCACCTGCGGGTAGGCCGTCTTATTCAGTTCAAGGATCTCGAGGTAACTGCGCGTTTCGTCGTTGTAGAGCTTCATGTTGTGGAAGTAGGATTCCCAGTCCCACTGTTCCCCCGTCTGCTCCTCGATGAAGCGGATGGCGCCGCGGATCTCCTCGGCAGTGTATTCTCTCGTCAGATCGTCCACCACCCGCTCGGCGCAGGCGATCGTGTAGGAAGGCAGCTGATAGCGCCAATCCTCGATGCCGTTGCCCATAAGGGAAGAGTCACAGGTCGTGTTCGCGTGGAGGATGCACTTGCCCACCAGCGGCATGTCGTCCTCGATGCAGAGGCCCAGCTCCGCCTTCGGCATGGTGCAGACGTCGCCCGTGATGCCGAATTCCTCGGCGCGGTCAATGTAGCGCACCGCGCCCTCGCGCGAGAGGGCGACCAGCGCGAACGAGCCATAGAGCTGTACGCACATGCCGTAAAGATTCGGGAAGCCCCACATGATCTGCTCCATCATGTTCTCGTCGAAGGCGATCATCTTTTCACTGAGCTTTGGGTCGCCGCCGATGTTCCGGTCGCCCCGGAACAGGAGCTTCAGGGAACGGGTGATCTCCGTCACGATGAAGTCAAACTCCGTGTGCGCCATTCTCAGCTGCGTGCCGCGCAGGCCCTCGGTGCAGCGGTCGATGAAGTCCGGGGCCGCTGCGTATTCCAGCATCCAGCGGTAGCGGAAAAAGCCCTTGATGGACTGGGGGTGGGCCAGGAATTTCACCATGGCACCCCAGTTTTTCACCCAACATTTGTAGTCGTACCAAGTGTCGGAAAGGCCGCGCCATTCCCGGCGGATCTTCGTCTTGCCGCCGCGGTAAAAGGTACCCAGCGGCTGGCTGTTCATTTTCTTGCCCATCAGCGCTTCCCTCCCTGAATCTTTTTGATCTCAATACTCTCCACAAACGCCTGAATGCGCGTGCGCATCTGGCCCGAGGAGCCGACCACATAGGGCCGGTCGACGCTCAGCACCGGCCAGCCGTATTCCTCGGTGAGGATGCGGTGCATGCCCGCGCGCTCATAGGGCCAGAAGTTGCAGAAATTCATCTGCTGCACGATGACGCCGTCGGCATGATATTCGTTCGCAATGGCGTTGAGATATTCTTTTCTCGCGGCGATGCGCGGGTTGTCCATGTATCTGGGGCACTGGCACTCCATGACATAGTGGCGGCAGATCTGGGTGAGCACATCCTCGCCGTCCTTCAGCTCGATCGGCGTCCTGCCGGGGAACATGCCGAAGCAGTGGCGAGGCACAGCACCGCGAACTCATAGCCCGTGATGGTGGGATGCTCAAACTTGCGATAGGAGCCGATCTCATCCAGTACGGCGCAGATCTCGTTATGATCCTGAACAGCCTTCCGAAGCGCGTCGTCGGAGACCTCGATGCCATAGGCCTCCGCCAGCTTGTCAAGAACCCGAGCGCGGCACATTCTGGTCATGTGGCGCACGGCGTTTTCGTCGGCCTTCATGGGGGTGTCCACATGCTGCATGAAGAAATCCGGGTTGCTCTCATGGATGGCGCCGAGGTGGTTGATGTTCTCCATGCAGCTGGTCATCTGGCTGCAGGCGTAAGCGTCGAAGATGCTGTCCAGAAAGCCATAGCCGCCCTCCAGTGCCCGCTCCAGCACCGCCCGGCAGTATTCGCAGGAGAGGCTGGTCATGTAGTAGGTGCCCATTTCCATCGACGCCGTCCGCGGCGCCCGGAGCCGGACGCTGAAGCAGCCCTCAAGATTTAAAAGCGGCTCCGGCAGCTGGTAGCAGATGGTGCCGAGACATTTACGGCCCTCCGCCTTGGCCTGACGGATCAGCTCGTTGTCCGCGTCCTGCAGGAGATTTTCAAAATATATCAGATGCTTCAAATCCTTCACACAGATCGCCCTCCTTCATAAGCCCTCCAGTAATTCGCGCAGAGGCTGCTCGCACCTCTGCGCGTCAAAGGAGGGTATCGGATGGATTTCAGTCCGATAGCATCTTCATTATAAAAAGAAGAAAAGCTCCTCGTCAATCGTCTGACAAACGATTCTAAGAAACTCACAAAAAAGGCGTTTTTCATTCGCTGACGGCCTCGGTTTTTCTGTCCCGCTCTTTGGACAGAATCCGAAAAACTGTCCGGCGCATCGGACAAAAAATGGGGTGCAGACATTTCGAAAAATGTCTGCACCCGCTTGAAAGGGGAGATTTGCGAATTACTTGGTGATGCGCTTGACGATGGCCTTCTTGGCGGACTTGACCGCGATCTTGCCCACGCTGGCCAGCAGCACCTTGGTCTTGTCGTCGCAGCGACCCATGGTGGAGTTCTCCGGATGGTCGCGCTCCAGGTGGATGGCGTCGAACATGCACTTGGTGGTGCACAGGCCGCAGCCGATGCACTTGTTGGGATCCACGATGCTCAGGCCGCAGCCCAGGCAGCGGGAGGCCTCCGCCTTGACCTGCTCCTCGGTGAAGGTCAGGCGATCATGCTCGAAGCTCTTGGCCTTCTTCGGGTCATGGAGGATCGGCTGACGGGCCGGGGTGTCGAAGCAGTCGGGGGTCAGCGCGATGTTGCTCTTGTCCAGCTCATAGAACTCGCGGAAGTTGCGGCCACAGGTCAGGCTCTGGCCCTCCTGCACGAAGCGGTGCAGGGACTCAGCGCCCTCGCGTCCGGCAGCGATGGCGTCGGTAGCGAACTTCGGGCCGGTGTAGACGTCGCCGCCCACGAAGATGTCCTTCTGCTCGGTCTGATAGGTGAGCGCGTCGGCAATGGCGTTGCCCTTCTTGCCGGTCTTGAGCTCGCCCACGTCCAGCTCGCCCCAGTCGATGGCCTGACCGACGGCGGCGATGACGGAGTTGACCTTCAGGGTCTCGAACTTGCCGGTGCCCACCGGGGCGCGGCGGCCCTTCTCGTCGGGCTCGCCCAGCTCCATGATCTCGACCTTCAGGCCGGTGACCTTGCCGGAAGCGCCCTGGATCTCCACGGGAGCGTTCAGATAGCAGAACTTCACGCCCTCTTCCATGGCCTCGGCGACCTCTTCCTTGTCGGCAGGCATCTCGGCCTCGCTGCGGCGGTAGACCACATAGGTCTCAGCGCCCAGACGGACGGCCGTGCGGCACACGTCCATGGCGACGTTGCCGCCGCCGATAACGGCGCACTTCTTGCCGAGAGGCGGCTTGTTGCCGAGGTTGACCTCGCGCAGGAAGTCCACACCGCCGAAGACGCCGGTAAGCTCCTCGCCGGGGATGCCGAGCTTCGAACTCTTCTGCGCGCCGATGGCGACATAGAAGCCCTTGTAGCCCTGCTCACGCAGCTGCTGGATGGTGATATCCTTGCCGATTTCGGTGTTCATCTGGAAGTGAACGCCCATCTTTTCAAGGACTTCAATCTCACCCTTCAGGGCGTCGCGGTCCAAACGATAGCTGGGAATCCCCATGATGAGCATGCCGCCGGGGGCGGGATTGCGGTCGAAGACGGTGACATTGACATAACCCATGCGGGCCAGATAGTAGGCGCAGCTCAAGCCCGCAGGGCCGGCGCCGATGATG